>NZ_CFJNYH010000033.1:0-38896 GCF_984815275.1 Coprobacillus sp. | reverse complement strand
AGAATTGGTATATTAGATTTATTACTCTTTGTATGAGTAACTTCAATATACCAGAGAGTTGATAGATATGAAAAGCAAGAAACTGATAATGCTGTTATTACTTTCACTAATGATTGCAGGTTGTGGTAATGCTGATAAAAAGACTGAGGCAAAAACAACCGAACCTAAACAGGAACAAAAAGATGATGATAAGGTAATGCAGGAAGAAAAACAAAGTGATGATACTGTTGAAGATAAAAAAACTGAATCAAAAGTAAACGAAGATAGTGAAAACACTACTTCAAATACAAGTAATGATAAAGCTAAAAAGTCTACAGAAAAAACATCAAAAACAGATGATACTTCTACAAAGAACAATCAAACAACGAACCAATCATCAACTCAGTCAAACTCTACTACTAGCTCTGCATCAGGATCTACAAATTCTCAGCCAAGTGAAACTACACCTACACCACCTGTTGAGAATGTCGTTCCAGACAAACAGCCTGAACAACAACCAGAACCAGAAAAACCTTCATATTCATATAAAGTTGGTAATTGTGGAAAACTATTTAATACTGAAAAAGAAGCTGATGAAGAAGCTCAAAAAATGTGGGATACATTTGATGATGGAACAAAATATATCAGTGGGTACTTTGTTTATTCTACAGGTGATAAGTGGAGTATAGACTATAGTTACAGTTATTGGTAAAAGAATTAAATATATATTAACTTATGATGAAACCTTAAAAGTTTCATCTTTTTTGTATAAAAATAAGGAGGATTCAAATTAAAATGAAAATAAAAATAAAACAGATATTTGTATCAGTTATGTCATTATTGTTGATGATAACATTAATATCACCAAGTTCTGTTTATGCAGAAACATATATAACCGGAACTAAAAAACATCCGACATGGTGGCTAGCTGATCCAAGCAGTGGGCGTCGTGATGATCATGAGGCTGAATTGCTCATTAATGGTGAAAGAGTATTCTGTATTGATGCCTTTACTCAATTCAAATCCAATCAAACAATGAATCTTGTTGATTGGAGTACTGTAGGTATTTCTCAAGACATGGCAAAAGAACTATCATTGATTGCTTACTTTGGAACACAAATTGATGGACGCAAAGGAGATGACTGGTATGCGATTACACAGGGGCTGATTTGGAAAGTTTTGCATGAAAGTCAGGGGCATACTGATATGTGTTATGTAGAAACAAACACTAACCCCGACTATCCTACAACTGTAAGACTGTGGAATGAAATTTTATCAGATGTTGAGCAGTATAAAAAAACACCATCGTTTTCAAATACTACTGTTGAAGTAGATGCTGATAAAAGCGTTACGCTAACTGATACCAATAATTCCTTAAATGGAATGTTCGTCAAAAATGATGGTGGTTTGAATGTAAGTATCAGTGGCAGTAATCAATTAATTATTAGCGGAAATGCAAACGCTGATGAAAACACAACAATTACATTACAACGAAACATTGATCCTTCTGCAATTGGAACAAGTCTTGCTTTTTATAATGGCAAGACACAGTCAGTTGGAATGTTTAAAGTTAAAGACCCTTTGCAAGTGAAACTAAAAGTGAAAGTTAATAAGTTTGGTACTTTGGAACTAACAAAATATAACGAAGATAAATCAGCTACTGTTCCTAACACTTATTACCACATTACTGGTCCTAATGGTTATGATAAAACATTGCCAACTGATAAAAATGGTATTTTAAAAATTGAAAGATTACCATTAGGTGACTATAAAGCAGTAGAAACACAGGCTGGTGACGGTTATCTAATCAATGTTCAGGAGTTTGGATTTACAATCAAAGCCAACGAAACCACATTTATTGACCCAAGTAATATTGAACCGACTGGAAAGATTGAATTAACTAAATCTATTGATACCGATAAAACAAATGGCTTATCAGGTGATGCAGTAATTAAAGATAACACTTATGGCTTATATGCCAAAGAAACTATCACAAATAAAGCCGGTACAAAAACGTTCTATAAAAAAGATGAATGCATCTCTACAAAGAAAACAGATACTGCCGGAAAAATAACATGGAATGATTTACCATTAGGAAAATACTATATCAAAGAAACAGCTTCTAATGACTCTTTAGTATTGAACAAAGATGTCATTGATGTTGAATTAAAGTATCAAAATCAAACTGTATCTAAAGTGATTGAGAAAAAAGATACAAGTAATCGTGTCAATATGCAAAAAATCCAAGTCTTTAAATCTGGGGAAAAAGATGGAATTAGTGGATTAGTCAAAGGACTTCAAGGGTGTGAGTTCACATTTAAATTGAAAAATGAAGTAGATCATGTTGGTTGGGACAATGCAACAACTTATGCACAAATCACAACGGATAAAAATGGTATTGCTAATACACCATATTTACCATATGGCCAGTATCTTGTTAAAGAAACCGTTACTCCAAAGGACTATATTACTGCTCCTGATTTTACTGTATCTGTAACAGATGATTACTCTGAATATACGGATGTTGAACAAGTTAAAAGAATAAATATTAATAACAGACCTTTCACTTCATATTTAAAATTAATTAAAGTCGATAAAGACAGTGGTAAAACTGTAACTTTAAACAGTGCTGAATTTAAAATCAAAGATTCCAAAGGAAACTATGTAGTGCAAAAAGTTGGAGGAAAGAAGTATGATACATTTACAACAAATTCTAAGAATCAACTAACAGTATTGTTTGGCGACAAGGGTGAAGTCACATTGCCATTGCAATTGGAAGCAGGTGATTACAGTATTGATGAAGTGAAAACTCCTGATGGTTTTTTAGCATTAGAAGAACCTGTCATCTTTACGATTACAAATCAGTATGATTATGATAAGGATGAAGATGAAGATCCAATTCTTGTTGTGAAAGTAGAAAATTCACAGCCCAAAGGTAAAATAATTCTACAAAAAACTGATGAGGAAACAGGAAAAGTCTTAGCAAATGTTGAGTATGAACTAACTGTCAAGAACACAATTCAAGACATGATTGATGGTAGTGTTAGATTTGCTAAGGGTGCAGTTGTCGCAAAAGGAAAAACTGACAAAAATGGTCAGATTGTTATTGATGGACTCTTTATGGGTGAATATCAACTTAAGGAAACTCTAACAAATGAAGGATATGTACTAAGCGAAGAAATTCATGATATCGTATTTGAGCAAACTGATTTAACTACAAAAGAATATGTAATTAATGTAGATGTTACAAACATTGCTCCAACTGGAGAAATTCATCTAATCAAAACCGATAAAGACAGCGAAGAATTATTAAGCGGTGTTATCTATCAGTTGACTACCAAAGAAGATATTTATTCTTTAGATGGACATAATACTCTTATTTATGAAGCAGGACAAACTGTTTCAATAGATATTTCTGAAAACGGATATTACATGACCAATGAATTGGGAGAAATCAATATCAGTAATCTTCCATTAGGTAAATATCAGTTAAAAGAAATTGCTCCATTAGAGGGATATTATACTGATAAAACCGAGTATGAAATTGATTTATCATATGACCATAGTGATAAAATAATCTATACAAAAACATTAAATGTTACCAACACAAAAAGTACAGTAGAAATCAGCAAAGTAGATGCAACCAGCTCAAAAGAATTAGCAGGTGCACATTTATCGCTATATGATAAAGACAATAACTTAATTGAAAAATGGATATCAACTGATGAACCTCATATTATAAGAGGGCTAAAAATTAATGAAGAATACAGACTTCATGAAGATTTAGCCCCATTAGGTTATGCCACTGCCAGTGATATAACATTTACTGTAACTGATGATACCGTTACAAAAGTAACAATGGAGGATGAAATCACAAAGATAGATATTTCTAAGGTGGATGCTACAACTGGTGAAGAAATTGAAGGAGCTAAATTAACAGTAACTGATAAGGAAACAGGAGAAGTTATTGACAGCTGGATATCTGTTAAAGAGCCTCACCGTATTACAGGACTTGTAGTTGGAAAAACTTATATCCTTCACGAAGAATCAGCACCTCAAGGATATCTTGTTGCAAGTGATGTCGAATTTACAGTATTAGATAGCGGTGAAGTGCAAAAAGTTGTTATGAAAGATGAGTTAGCACCTGTTGTAGTTCAAACAGGCGATTCCAGTCATGTTGAACTATATGCAATATTAGCTGTTCTTTCTTTAGGAGTAGCTGCATTATATATTCATTTAAAAAAGAAAAATAGTGATGATTCAGATGAGTAGTTTAGCTGTTCTTTTATTATTAATATTACTGTTTTCATTACTGCTAGGAATAAAAATCTATCTGGCAATAAAGGCAAGCAAAAAACATCAACAACGAAGAATCAAATATCATAAATCAGATAAGGACGAGTAATCGTCCTTTTTACATACCTGATTACGAAGGGAGGACCGTTTAAACATATAAAAGGTATTAAAATGAAAGGAAAGAAAAAGATGAAAAAGAAAACAAAAGAAATATTAGAAATATTGAAAGGCTTTATGATAAATAGTGAATTGAAAAATCACACAGCAGAAATTGTGCTGTATAAAAAAAGTGATAGCCACTTTACGATTGCTTCCTATATTTCAAACATCTTGGATAACAATGAAGAAAGCTCATTATATATTGGTACAGAAATTGATGCTCAAAAAATTAATGAATCTAATCCTTGTTTATGGCTAGCATCGTTACTTGATCTTAATTATGAAATTATTTATGTATCATTACCGTTTCACTGTACGATTTGGGCTAATTATTTTGATGTATATGATGAATTGGATGGTTATGAAAATCGTTTAAACGAGTATTTGCGTTACTGCAAACAGCACGATATCACTGCTGATTTACTGGAATCATTCTGTGGTGAAGAATTTGATGATATTGCTGATCAGGAGTTTTTTGAAATAGTGAATGGACATGTGATTGTTGAACGCTTTGCTATGGAAGATCAAGCATTTCTATTTGGACATGATGAACTGAAAGAAATCTTTGCGGTTTATGATTCAGATAAAAATTATTCAACTTACACAAATGAAAAGATTTATCATTCCTATTTGGAAGCATTTGAAGATTTTCAAAATCGTATCAAAAAATGCTGGTATGATAAAATGAAACAGTTTAATGAGCATTACTATTTTGCCTTTGACGGAGATAAAGAAGTTGATAAAATTTTAAAAGGTAAAAATTAAATTTTTCATAAGAGAAGCGGATTAACAATCTGCTTCTCTTATTGTTTTAAAGGAGGAACTATGAAAAAGCAGGATTTAGATTTATATGGCAAAATGCTTCATGCTCTTTATATAAGCAAAGACTATAGAAATTATGAGCCTACAACTATCTTACTAAAAAAAGAAGATAATCAATATAAGGTCATTATTGAAGCAATGAATAAGGACTGTCCAGATGAAGTCATATATTATAAAACTGATGAAAATGTTGCCAGCAATTTAGATGAAAATGATTTGATACAGGAACTTAGCGAATGGAATTGGAATATAGATGATGATTTTTTTGAAAGACTAGAAAAAGGCTATGAAATTGATTTTATGGATATGCGTATACATTATGGTATGTGGTGCATTATTAACGAAAAAGGAGTTGATGGTATTGAATGCAAAGACGGTTTAAACAAATATATTCTTTTTTGTAAAAACAGTGGCATCTCTGCCCAGACAATCAGATCTACAATAGGTCATGATGTTAAAGATATCTATCCCCTTTATCAGGAACTCAATAACAATTACCGAATCATCTGCGAAAGTGAATGCGGTGATCAGGCAATTGTTTTAGCATACAATAAAAAAGCCCCTCAGCCTTATGCAACTTGGCAAACGATTAAGTCAAGAAAACACGGCTATGATATGGGACATTATTTTAGTGATTATCTATCTGCCTATAAAGACTTTACAAGTCGATCTCACCAAATGCTGGATAGACATTTAGCTGTAAACAAAATGAGATTTAAAGGAAATAAGGAACATGAAAGATAGATATCATCATGCCCATAACATCTATGATATTTTATTTGAACCTATTCTATATAAAAATCATTTATGCTTGATTACTGAATTACCTATCCATATCAAACAAATCAAAAAACCTTTTTATGTTTACAGTATTCATTATGTAGATCACTATGGCAGTTTTGAAATGATTACTAATAACTGTGCCACTAATCGAGTTGCTACTCTTATTACATGTAAAAAAATCAACTTGATTGAAAACTTATATTTAGAAATAAAGGATACTGATTTCAAAAGGCTGTATAAACCAAAATTATCACTATCTGAATACAGTAATCTATTAAAATTAAAGGAGGTGTAATGAATGGCGATACGCTATGAAGATGCAACCAAATTATATCAGCAGACATTAAAGGAAATATCACATGACGAGACAAGCTGGACAGATTTCTTAAAATCAGCCTGTCGTAATTATCGATTACCCTTTGCTGATATGGTAATGATCTATGCTCAGCGACCAGATGCAACAGCAGTACTGGAAATTGAGGACTGGAACAAGCGTTATGGATTGTGGATCAAACCTAAATCAAAAGGGATTGCAGTATTTGATTCCAGTTATAACAACTATGCCAGATTAAAATATTATTTTGATATATCTGATACACGACAGACAAGATTTTATCGTCCTGTACCAATCTGGGAATTAAAAGAAGAATATGAGGAAGAAGTGATCAATACACTTAAGGATAACTTTGGTCCTCTTGATAATGAAAATGATTTAGCACAGGCAGTATTATCTGCTTCAGGTAATGTTGTTGAGGATAATATCAGCGATTATTTAAAAGAACTTCTATACTGTAAAACTGATTCTTTTTTAGAAGATTTAGATGAACAAAATACTGAAATCATTTATAAAAGTCTACTAACAGCCAGTGTTGCCTACATGACTTTATCACGCTGTGATATTAATGCCGATGATTATATTAGTAATGATATTTTACGTCAAATTGCTCAATTCAATACACGAGAAACATTGAATGCTTTAGGGATACCAGCTAAAGATATATCACAAATGGTTATCGGTGAAATAAGAAAAACTGTTCTTAGTCTTATCAGAGATGAAAATCGCACAATTGTAGATAATAAAAAGAACAGCTACAATAAAACTGAAAAAGATATCAATGATGAAAGGAGTCATGAAGATAATGAAACTAGATTATATTCCAATGGGCGAGTATCAGATCCCCAATTTAACATTGAAAAACGAGAACGAAGTTCAGTTAGGCAAATATGGGCTGATGAGGAGGAATTATCTTCAGCAGCACCGTCCGATACTGTTCACCAATCTGTTGACATCACAGACTCTCAATCAGCACCTGTTGGAGATCGAGGAGATGGCAAATCAGAGGAAAGAACTGCTGATGAAACAGTTGATGGAGCAGATGGAAGTAACGGAAGAATTGAAAGAATCAAATCAGATGGAGTGGATTCAGAGGATGAACAACATCGAGGAAACGATTCACGAGATCATCATAAAGGAACTGATTTACAGTTAGATAAAAATGAGGATAATGAAGAAGCGGGTAATTATAAAATACCTGCTTTTTTTACACTTATTGAATACGAACATTTGATCAAATATGATCGCTTTCGCAGTCATAAAAATAAAGATATTCAAGCAGTATTTGAATTTTATAATGATAAGGATAAACGTACTAACTATGTTAAAGAAAGTTTTAAAGTCATGATTGTTGAAGAAATCTATCACAATCAGCGTTTAGGCTATTATCATGATCAGGGCAAAGATATGTTAAGAGTCTGGAAAGGAGGTTACGCTAATCCTGATTATGAAGATTATGTATCATGGCAGGATGTAACTTCCTTTATTGAGGACATGATTGATAGAAATGTTTATCTTTCAATTCCTTTAAAGCCACTTCCAACAGCTCAAAAACAGCAGTTAAATTTATTTGACATGGAACCTGTTGAACCATCTCAAAACAACAAGGAAAAACAGCCTTTCACAATGCCTCAATACATTATTGATGCAGTTTTGAGTGAAGGAACTGAAGAAAAAGATTCTAAGATGAAAATAGCCATCCATTTCTCATTAGATCAACCTGTTGAACAAAATGCTGAGTTTCTTAAAAAGTTATATTATGAAGGCAGTAATGGTTTTATTATCAATAATCGCAGTCTCAGCTATAAGTGGAACAGTGACGGTATGCAAATCACCTGGGGTGATGGAATTGTTAATGCTTATGATAAACAGACATTGACTTGGCAGGACGTGGCAAAAAGTATTCGTAGCCTTTTAGATCAAGGACGATACATTTCACAAAATGAACTTGATCAATGCACAGATTATGAATATCAGCAAGCCTCAGAACATTTGTGGTATATGTGTCAGGATATGGACTTCGATGAAACAGATCATATGATGGAACTTCGGCAATACTATCACAAGGGTTTCCCTGATGGAACAGCCCAGATGGCAAAATTATTAAAGGACAAAGAATTTTTAGACAGGGCTATAAATGCTTTAACGGCATTCAATGATGACTATCAAAACAATCCAGATTTCATGCGTCATCACTGGAGAATGTATGCACCTGATAGAATCCTTCCAGTTATTAAGCAACTTACAATGCCTCATATCAAGTTCAAAGCAACTGATTATAAAGAACCGCATTACACTTATTTTATAACTCAGGATACAATCGATTCAGTCATTGCCAGTCAACATCGTGTACATCAAAAATACGATACACTTTCTTTTTTTCTAAACAATAAAGACAAAAAAGAAAGAATTAAATTTCTTAAAGATATGTGGGGAATCAGCGGTTCAAGTGATTATGATTCGGATTCCAAAGGATTAAAAATTAAAACAGGCAGCTACAACAAACCATATGCTAAGGTGCTGTTAAAGTGGAAGGATGTTGAACAAAGATTATCCTATCTCATTGAGAGAGATAAATATTTAAATGATGAACAAAAAGCAGGTATGAATGATTATGAAATAGAGGTGCTTGCTAGAAATATTTACTCATTCTTTTGTCGATTACCGCTAAACAATCCAAGACCATATAACACACAATTGGAAGATAAGGATAAAAACAATGAAATCAAAACTCTATTAAAAGATCCATCCAATACTGCTAATATCCTTGATATGATGCAGATTGCTTTATTAAACACTGCTGAATTTGATAAAAATTATGAAAATATGATGAAATACTTCAATCGTGTACAGGATTTTTATCAGGGGACTTATACCCTCTTTAACGAGAAAAAAACACCTATCATTGATACACCTTACGAGCCTGCTAATAATTTATTTGATTCGTTAGCAAGATCACTAGCAGAGTTTGCACAAATATATGATCCTTATGACTTTGCTGATCAGTATGAAGATTTCCAAGATGCAGTACAAAATCAAAAGGATACACTTAATGATATTGAAGGATTACAAGGTTTTATCAAATTCATGAATGCTGTCATTATAGAAGAAGATGATACAGAAACTGTTGCAGCTGCAAAAATGCTTAGAGAAGAGTTAAGTATCTACTTTGCCTTAGAAAAAGGATCAAATCTCAGCAGTGACAACGAAATCCGTTATTCCTATCGTCCTTATATTTCTCAGGAAGAGCCACGCTACAATACTGGCGATTTTGTTTTTATTATTCATAATCATATACCTGTTTATGGAACAATAGAACTGATTGACGAAGATGAGATAGTTATTAATCTGTATGATGATAATGATTTGGAAATCAGTAAAGAAGATTTTGAAAGTGATCTTAGACATGACTATCGAAATGAATACCTTTATGACCAAAACAGACCATTGATGAGAGTTAATGATAATCAGGAACAAGATCTAATTGTTGCAGATGATAAGGAAAGAAATACACTGGGTTACCAAAACTATGTCCTTTTAAAAAGAATTGCACCGCTTATTATTAATAATCAGGCAACTGAAATGATATTTCGTTCACCCAAAGAGCTGAGTACAATTTCAATCACACTTAATGAAGATATGATTATAATTACTCATAATAATGATGAACAATATCTTTTTAAATTAGATAATTCTCTTGAAACTTTAAACATTCGTGAAATCACAACTGATGGAGAAACAACTAAGGTAACGTTATTTAACGAAGAAGAAGTTGATGATTACAATGAAGAACAGCAGATGAATGAATCTGCTAATAAGTTTATTAAAAACATTGCCAATGATAAATATATTCTTACTTCTATTCTGTTTAATGGTGACGGTAAAGAAACAGTTATTACCTACGGTTATGACGGCAACATAACTTCATTTGATGGTAGTGATACTGCCCTTTCTTCATATTTAGAAAATTATCATGATGATCCAATAGGTAAGATATCTTCATTGATTCCTATACTGGAGACTGGAAAAGAAAATATCCAACTTGTTAAAGAAAGTGAAATTGCTCAAAAGAACTACAATCTTCTAAAGCAGATCGCACCGCTGATTATTACTGGCGAAAGTGAATTTATGCGTTTTACTGCAGGTAAACATGATTTACCTTTGGATATCGAAATCATTGATGATCGTATTTCAATGACTCATTATTTAGAAACTGATGACAGTCTATTGACTGATACCAATATGGAATTTGTACTTGATACAGATCAGCAGTTATTCAGTGCAAGAACATTTGAAAAAGATAATCCTGCCTATTATCAGTCAGTATCGACGAATGGTAATGAAGTCGTTGACACTGATACTGAAAAAGAACTAAATGAGTATGCCAATAAATGGCTTAACAGCATTATTGATAAAGAATATCATCTTGAACAAATGAGAATCTTTTTAAATAATTATCCTACTGAAATAGAGTATGGAACAGATGGATTAATTTCAAACTTTGATGGCAGTGATGATGATTTAAAATATTTTCGAGAACAGTATGACAGTGATCCCCAAAATAGAATTTCTATTCTTGTTGCCAAACATAATAATAACAGTAAAGATTTACCATCTCAAAAAGAATTAGTTGAAGATGTTGGAATCGCTGAGGTTACAAATATTCCTAATAAGGTCCATCAGCCAACTTCCGACATTGCATCACATAAACTTTATCCAGAAATATCAAATGATGAACGTCATGACTTTGTTATTACTAATATGGATTTAGGTGCAGGCGGTCCTAAGGAAAAATACAAAGCTAATGTAAAGGCAATCCAATTGTTAAAAGAATTGGAAATAGAACATCGGCTTGCAACTCCTGAAGAACAGGAAATATTATCTCGTTTTGTTGGCTGGGGTTCATTAGCTGATGCTTTTGATCAAACAAAGCCAAACTGGAAAAATGAATACTTGGAATTGAAGGACCTCCTCAATGACAAACAGTACAGGGCAGCTAGAGAATCAACTCTAACTGCTTTTTATACACCACCAATTGTGATTCAATCGATTTATCATAAATTATCTGATATGGGATTGAAAACAGGAAATATCCTTGAACCATCATGTGGTATTGGTCATTTCTTTGGAATGAAGCCTAATGATATGGACTGTCATTTTTATGGTGTTGAACTTGATGAAATATCAGGTAAGATTGCACAACATCTTTATCAGAACGCAACGATAGCAATACAACCTTTTGAAAATACAGATGTTCCTGATAATCTATTTGATGCAGTGGTAGGTAATGTCCCTTTTGGTCAGATTCCTATTCATGATCCCCGTTACAATAAAAACAAGTTTATGATACATGATTACTTCTTTGCTAAAGCATTGGACAAGGTTAAAACAGGCGGTATTGTTATCCTATTGACTTCTAAGTTTACAATGGATAAGCAAAACAGTGATGTTAGAAAATATATTGCCCAAAGAGCTGAACTGCTTGGTGCTGTTCGTTTACCTGATAATACCTTCATGAATAATGCAGGAACAAGAATTACCAGCGATATCTTAATTCTTCAAAAAAGAGAAAGACCACTTGTTTATGAACCTGAATGGATTTATTTAGATACAAATGAAGATGGTTTAACAATGAATTCTTATTTTGTATCACATCCTGAAATGGTTCTAGGAACAATGGTTGAAGAAACATCACAATACGGTAAAACAACAAGCTGTAAAGCAATTGAAGGCGTTGATCTGTCACAATCACTTGCAATTGCAATGGATTCTATAGAAGCCAAAATAAATACTGAACCAATACTGTTCACTGATGAAGAAGATCAGTCAATTCCAGCTGATCCAACTGTTCGCAACTTTAGTTACTGTATTGTAGACGGTACTATTTATTATCGTGAAAACAGTAGAATGTATCCTTCAGATATGTCCTTAACCGCTGAAAACAGAGTAAGAGGAATGATAGGTATACGTGACTGCATGAGAGAATTAATTGATCTACAAACTAACGAAGCACCTATTCATCTAGTTAATGAAGAACAGCAAAAACTTAATTCACTCTATGACGATTTCAGTAAAAATTATGGAATCATTAACAGTCGTGGAAATAAACTGGCATTTCAGGATGATAGTTCTTACAGCCTTCTTTGTTCATTGGAAATATTAAATGATGATAGAACATTTAAAAAGAAGGCTGATATCTTTTATAAGCAGACAATCAAGGCAAAAAAAGTTATCCAATCCGTAGATACTGCAAGTGAAGCCTTGATGGTATGTATCGCTGAAAAAGCCCACGTTGACTTTGATTTCATGAGCAAGATATCAAGTTTCAGTAAAGATGAACTGATTGAAAAATTAGAGGGGGTTATCTTCCCTAATCCAGAGAAACTAAATGAAAATGGTATCCCAGTTTATGAAACTGCTGATGAATATCTATCAGGTAATGTAAGAACAAAACTAGCTATCGCAAAACAAGTAGCTAAGCAAAATCCAGAGCTTTATCAATCAAATGTTGAAGCCTTAGAAAAAGTACAACCTGAACCAATTAAAGCCAGTGATATCAGTTTACGATTAGGAACAACATGGATACCTACAGATGTTTATAGGCAGTTTATCTTTCATCTTCTGGAAACCCCATCATGGAAACAGAAAGATATTCATGTTATCTATTTAGCAGCTACTGAAGAATGGAATGTAACTCGTAAAAGTTTGGACAGTGGTGTTAGAGCAACCAAAACTTTTGGAACACATCGTATCAATGCTTATAAAATTATCGAAAACACCTTGAATTTAAGAGATGTCAAAATCTTTGATACTAAATTAGATGATGAAGGTAAAGAAATTCGTGTTTTGAATAAAAAAGAAACAGCAATTGCTCAAGATAAACAGGATATTATCAAATCCAGATTTATTGAGTGGGTATGGTCTGATCCTGACCGTCGTGAACGATTAACCAAGATTTACAATGAAAAATTCAATTCCATTCGTAATCGAACGTATGATGGCAGTCATTTATCATTTACAGGTATGAATACTGATATTCAATTAAGGAAACATCAGATCGATGCAATTGCCAGAATCCTTTACGGCGGTAATACACTACTCGCTCATTCAGTTGGGGCTGGCAAGACTTTTGAAATGATTGGTGCCGGAATGGAAGCAAAGCGTCTAGGACTTTGCAGTAAACCTATTTATGTTGTCCCTAATAATATCATTAATGATTTTGCTAGTGATTTTTATCGACTGTACCCTAGTGCCAATATTTTAGTTGCAACAACAGATACATTATCAAAAAATAATCGTCATCAGTTCTTTTCACGAATATCAACTGGTGAATGGGATGGCGTTATTGTTACTCATTCTCAGTTTATTAAAATGCCTATTTCAGTAGAACGACAAATCAAGATGATGGAAGATCAAATTGAAGAAATCACAAACAGTATTGAAGCAGTTAAAAATAACAATGGTGAACGATATACTGTTAAACAGCTTGAAGGAATGAAAAAGCGTCTCAAAGAAAAAATGCAGAAACTCAATGATAATTCCAAAAAAGATGACATCTTATGTTTTGAGCAGTTAGGCATTGATATGATGTTTGTTGATGAAGCTGACCTATTTAAGAACTTATTTTTATTTTCGAAAATGCGTAATGTATCAGGAATATCTCAAACCAACTCACAAAGAGCATCTGATCTTTTTATGAAAACACGTTACCTTGATGAATTAACCAATTATCGTGGTGTTGTATTTGCAACTGGTACACCAGTAGCTAACAGTATGGCAGAACTTTATACAATGCAAAGATATCTGCAATACAATATGTTACAGGAACATGGATTAGAGTCCTTTGATGCATGGGCTTCTACTTTTGGAGAAACAACAACGGCTATGGAATTGACTCCAGAGGGCAACGGATTCAGATTAAAGACAAGATTTTCAAGATTTTATAATTTACCGGAATTGATGACGCTGTTTAAAGAAGTTGCAGATATCCAGACAGCAGATATGTTACAGCTACCTACCCCTAATATGCACAAGGAAGTCATTTCAGTTCCTGCCACCAACGAGCAAAAAGACATGATTAAGGCACTCGGTGATCGTGCAGAAGATATTAGAAATCGTAAGGTAGATCCACATATTGATAATATGTTAAAAATAACGAATGATGGTCGTAAATTGGCATTAGACCAAAGAATTATTAATCCTTTATTGCCCGATAATCCTAATAGTAAAGTCAATGCCTGTGTTGATAACATTTATCGCATTTGGAAAGAATATAAAGATGAAAATCTAACCCAGATCATGTTCTGTGATTTGTCTACGCCTAACGGAAAAAATGAGTTTAATGTCTATGATGATATTAAAATGAAGCTGATTGCAAAAGGAATTCCCGAAGAAGAAGTTGAACATATTCATATTGCTAAAACCGAAAAACAAAAGCAGGATTTATTTAGTAAGGTTAGACAAGGTAAGGTACGTGTGATTAATGGTTCAACTTCTAAAATGGGTGCTGGAACAAATATTCAGGATCGTCTAGTTGCATTGCATGATTTGGACTGTCCATGGAGACCTCGAGATTTAGAACAGCGTCATGGTAGAATTGCAAGACAAGGAAATCTTAATAGTGAAGCCTCTATTTACACATATGTAACTGAGGGAACCTTCGATTCCTATCTCTATCAGACAATTGAGAAAAAGCAGACTTTTATATCACAGGTATTCACTTCTAAAACACCTCAGCGTGTGATGGAGGAAATTGATGAAGCTGTATTAAATTATGCAGAAATTAAAGCAATTGCCTCTGGTGATCCTAAGATTATGGAACGATGTAATCTTGAACAGGAAATCAATAAACTGAATGTATTAAAAGCCAGTTTCCTCAATCAAAAATATGAATATCAGGATGCTATCATTAAAAAATATCCTCAGCAAATCAGTCAACTGGAAGAAACTATTGAACACCTTAAACTGGATATTGAATTACGCAATCAAAATCCACTACATGCTAATGATGATTTTGTTGGTATGACGTTAAATAATGTTTTTATTCGGGATAAGGCAGAAGCTGGTAGTAAACTGATTGAACAATGTCAAACAGTTACTTCTCCTGACCCTATTCTTATTGGTGAATATCGCTCTTTTGAATTATATGTATTCTTTGATTCATTTCATGCAGAATATAAACTTCAGTTAAAAGGTCATGGTCGCTATCAGATTGACTTAGGTACTGATAAATATGGTAATATCATTAGAATTAATAATGTTCTTGATGGACTAGAAAAACAGTTACTCGAAAATGAAAATGCTCTTGTTGATGTAAAAAATCAATTAGCCTCAGCAAAAATAGAAGCTGAAAAGCCATTTGAGCGTGAAGATGAACTGCAAAGAAAAACAAAGGAGTTTGCAAAACTGACAATGGAATTAAAAATAGAAGAAAAAGAACCAAATATTATAGATGCAGACGAAATAGATTCCTCTACAGAAAAAGAAATATCAGCAAAATCCAAAGATTATGAGCGTTAAATGTTTTAATCGCACATTTGTTGTTTTGCTATCCTTTTCCTATAATGTAATCAGGAGGTGGATAGAAATGAAGTTCATTGATTTATTAAGTGAAGAATATACAACGCTTATGAGTCCTTTTTTAGACCGTTTAGATGAAAAGAGTTGTTCTGAATTAGAACAAAAGTGTGAAAAATATCGTAAGTTAAATGAAAAAGCAAGTCAATTTGCTCGCCAAAATTATTTTATTTTTGACTTCTTTGAAATAAGGGAATTATCACAGGAATCATATTCTAAGGAACAGATGCAGGCATTAAAAAAATA
This sequence comes from Coprobacillus sp., assembly GCF_984815275.1. Taxonomy (NCBI): domain Bacteria; kingdom Bacillati; phylum Bacillota; class Erysipelotrichia; order Erysipelotrichales; family Coprobacillaceae; genus Coprobacillus; species Coprobacillus sp. The sequence goes on along the minus strand of NZ_CFJNYH010000033.1, from coordinate 22,701 downwards.
TCTTGAATATCAACGACAAATAGATGATTATGAGCATATGGAATTTTATAAAACAGGGTTTGCTGATTGTATAACGTTACTAAGTATGATAGGTATTTTATGATAAAATATATTGATCCGTTTTTAGAAGAAAATACTTCATCTTTTTGTGATTTCTTTGAAAGGCTAGACAAGAAGATGTTAGTCAGCCTAACTAACTGCAAGGAGTATATAAGGTTAACTAAAGAATGTGAAAAAATAAAACTGCAGTACCCTAACTTAGTTGAGATTATTGAATCTGCTGAAGCAACAAATGATATATATACTAAAGAAGAAATACAGGCTTTAGCAACCTATATATACAATCAGCATAAGATCAGTAATTATGAGATTTATGAAATGTATAAGATTGGATCAGCAGAATGTCTGCAATGGTTAATGATTACTAATCTGCTGTAACAAATCGCACATTTGAAATCTCCCTACCTTTTCAGTACTGTATTAGGTGGAGGTGGGAGAATGTTAGAGGATAGAAATTATAAGAGTATTCTTACAATATTGAATGAGAATTTTGATGAATTGTGCTATGAAATCATTCAGGATGCAGAGCTACAAAGTGATTACCGGGAACTGATGTATATCAAAAAACTGCTATTAACAGATTTTCCAGTAATCAATAAAATTGAATTATCACAAGCAGTTAACATCGAAGATGAAGATTTAAAAAACATAAAAGAATATCATGAAATCAATAACTCTATAAATAAAGTTCTGATGAAAGAAGCTTATTTTAGAGGAGTTAAAGATATGATACTCATGCTTGCAAGAGCAAATATCTTTAAGGAGAGTCAATAAAATGATTCTCCTTTTTGCATTAAAAAATAATTACAAGGAGTTATGTAAAAATGGCATATATAAAACCAGAGATATTAAAGAAAGTAAAACAGGTTGATCTATTAACATATCTGTTAAATTATCAGCCAGATAGATTAAAAAAGATTTCGCATAATACCTATTGTATACGTGATCACGACAGTTTGCATATTTCAAATGGATTATGGAATTGGCAGTCAATGGGTATTGGCGGTAAATCAGCATTGGATTTTTTAATTAAAGTAGACAATTATACATTTCTAGAGGCAGCAAATATTATTGCTGAAAATATAAATGTAAAAGCACCTGAATATGTCCCCTACTCAGAAAAAGAAAGAGATAAAAAATTACAAATTCCTCAAAGAGCAAAAACTGATCAAAATGCTATTGATTATTTATTAAGTCGAGGAATATCATTTAATATTATTAAACATTGTATTGACCATTATCTATTATATGAAAATGAATATTTCAGTCCTTCAACAAATAAGGTATATCAAAATGTTGCTTTTATAGGCTGGGACAAAAAGACTAATAAACCTCGACATATAGCATTACGTGGGATTAATCAAGATTTCATAGGTGATGCAACCGGCAGTGATAAACGTTATTCGTTTTGCATTGAATCAAGCAATCCTGACTGTGACACAGTTCATATCAATGAAGCACCGATAGATGTATTATCTCAAGCTACTTTATTTGAGCAGGATAACAAAGAATTTAATCACGAGCATATTCTTTCGCTAACAGGTATTTATGCACCTAGAAATGATACCAAGGAAATCAAGATTCCACTGGCATTACAACAATTCCTTATAGATCACCCTAAAATTAAAAATATAATTTTTCATTTAGATCTTGATAAAGTTGGCCGACAAGCAACAGCATTGATTATTGAAATTATGAAATTGAAATTGCCAGAATACACTTGTTATGATGATCCACCAAAATACTATAAAGATACTAATGATAATCTATGTATGAGACTGGGTATTGCTAAAGTAAAATCTAGATCAAAAATGGATAATAAAGAATATACAAGATAATTTTTATTTGTTACAAAATATTTTAAAATATGCTTAAACTTCTAAATTTCTTGTGTACAATATTATTTAATGAGATAATATAGCCATAGATAAATTAGAATTTTTATGTGAGGTGACAGCAATGAGAAAGCAGTCTTATTCATATCTAGCAAGAGTAGGTTTTCAAAAAATAATAAGTTTTTTACTATATCTAATTGGTGCAGGGTTTACACTGACATATGCAGGAATATTCTATTTTATTTATCTTTTCATCACAACCATTATAATTTGTTTGATTTTGTTCAAAACAAATGAGGAACTATTAGCAAAACGAGGAAAAATAAATACGGATTCTCCAACATGGGATAAAATACTTTTATTTGTATTTTGGATATTAAATTATTTTGCAGTATATTTATTAGCAGGCATGTATGAAAGCAGTGAGCACTTAAATTTAGCATATTATTTAGGAATTGTTTTAACCATGTTTGCAGCATGGTTCTCGACAAAAGCAACTATAGAAAACTCTTTTTTAGAATCTACAGCGAGAATCCAAAGTGACAGAAATCAAAAGGTTTGTACAACAGGACCGTATAGAATTGTCCGGCATCCTGCGTATAGTGGACTAATATTAAATAGTATTGGGTTATCTTTGATTTTTCCTTATGTTAGTGTTTGGATATGTATGGTAATAACTGCTGTAATCATCGTAATACGAACAGCATTAGAGGATAGGATGCTTAAAGATGGATTAGATGGGTACTATGAATATACAAAACAAACGAAGTATAAACTGATCCCATTTATTTGGTAATACATTGTAAATTCCAGTTTATCAAACTGGTAAATTAGAATTTAATGAATAGTAAATTGATATGATAGGTAAAATATCGACTATTTATTAAAATTGAAGGAGATGATACCAATGAAACAATATCATGTTATAAGTGCTAAAAATTTCGGGTATGAAAGTGAATTAGGTGATGAAACATATGACTACTTTGTATTTCCATCAAATAAATTCAGTCAAAGTGATGTTATGAGCCTGTTTGTAAGTATTACTAAATATACATGGAAAAATAATAATGAATATCCTTATACTGCATATGAGTATATGGGTACGCAATATTGCAGTGATCTATATGGAAAACAATACTATCAAATAATATATAACGGTTTGTTTGATGAAGACAACGTACCATATATCCCATAATGTATTGATATTAATTTAGCGTACTGTTTTAATATTATATGTAATTCTAATAGTTTATTAGGTAAATATTTGAGCCGGTCAGTAATAACGAAGAATAAAAATGCACAATCTAATTTTATATAATGCACTATACCAGCAAGCACTGGATATGGATAGCCCATTATCCTTTTTAGGGAATTGCCCTAATACCCTTTAAAAATTAAATAGAGTAAGAAGGTGAGGAAATATACATTATAGAATAGATAGTAGAATTGATGAAAGTGTGCATTTTAAAGTAGTACATGTTAATAATTTAAAAAAGCAATTTTCGAATTGGAAAAAGAATTTGAATAAAGAGGAGAAAAAAGCAATAAGGAAGTATATTAGAAATTCAAAAAAAATAAATGCTAAGTTAAGGGATAATAAAGATTGTTTTGAAGCTAGTATTATTTCAAAGGCAATAAGAAAATGTCCAATATTAAAAGAAAATATTATAGTAGTTAGATGTATTGATAAAAAGGAAAATAACTATTATAAAACTTTAAATAAAAATAGTATTTTTAAATGTGCAGATTTTAAAGGTACTCATGTATATCATCGTATACTATTGAATAGATTTTTTAAAGTATCTAACAGCAAGGGATATGCTATAATATTGATTCCTAAGGGTTCTCCAGTTGCATATATTAGTGATATAAGTTGGTTTGTATTATTTAGAAATGAGAAAGAATTATTAATTGATAGGAATCAGCAATTTAGATTAATTGATACATTTAATATTTTAAATAGTAATGGATATGTATTTAAATTAGAAAATAATTTATTAATACAATAAGCAACAGAATGAAAATAAGCTGTTGTTTTTATTTTACAATAAAAAGGAGCAAAAAATGAGAAAACGAAATATATCAATTATCACAAGATTAAATGAAAAAGAAAAAAATCATCTTGCTACATTAGTGAAAAGAAGTGGCTTATCTCAGGAAGCATATATACGTCATTTAATAAACGGTGTTGTTCCTAAAGATAGTCCTCCTGCTGATTACTATGCAATGATGAAAGAATTACACGCTATTGGTAACAATCTAAACCAGTTAGCAAGAAAAGCCCATCAGTTAAATGTCATTAACGTTGAACAGTATGATCTGGCAGTCAAAGAATTTGAAAATGCTGTAACAAAGATAACTGAAGCAGTTATTTTGCCAAAGCCTATGGATAAATAATGGCAACTACAGCGATATGGGATGTTAAAGGCTGGCTAGGTAAATTAGTTATCTATGCTGAAAACCCAGAAAAAACAACTAACCCCAAATACTACGAAAAACAGAATATGAATGATCAGGATACTGAAGCATTAGGTGATGTTATTGGATATGCAATGCGTGAAGATGCAACAGTATCTGAAGAACTTAAAGAACATTTTGTTAGTGGCATCAACTGTTCTATCAACACTGCAAGAACGGAAATGATGGCAGTTAAAAAGCGTTATGGCAAAAAAGATGGTATTGTTGCCTTTCATGGTTATCAGTCTTTCGCCCCTAATGAAACAACTCCTGATATAGCACATGAGATTGGTGTAAGGCTTGCTAATGAATTATGGGGTGAACGATTTCAAGTAATCGTTGCTACTCATTTGGATAAGGAAAATCATATCCACAATCATTTTGTCTTAAATTCAGTCTCTTTTAAAGATGGATATCGTTACAATGACTGTACAAAAACATATATGCTGATGCGTAAAACCTCAGATCGAATCTGTAAAGAATTTGGATTGTCAGTTATTGAAAATCCAAAGCGTGGCAAAGCAAAACATTATGGCGAATGGAAAGCCGAAAAAGACGGCAGACCAACATGGCGTGGTATTATCAAGGCAGATGTAGATGAGGCTGTTTCAAAAGCAGTAACTGATAAACAGTTCTTTTATCTGCTCAGACAAAAAGGATATACAATCAAACAAGGTAAAGATATTACCGTTCGACCTCAAGGAAAAGAACGTGGTATGAAGTTAGCAAGAAATCTAGGTGATGAATATAGCTATGATGCCATTTGTAAAAAGATATTAAACAACACTAGAAATATACCGCCTGAAAAGAAAGAGCCAGACAAAGTCATTGTCATGAAACTACATGGTCCTCTTAATAAACATCGTAAGTATAAAGGGATTCGTGCCCTATATTTTCAATACTGCTTTAAGTTAGGAATACTGCCAAAAAACAAATCAATATCCCCTGCCAGACTTCACTTTTTGTTAAAGGAAGACTTGGCAAAATTAGATAACATAAATAAAGAAACTAAGCTGTTGTGTATTAATAAGATTGATACTTCTAAGCAGCTTTTTTCATACCAGAATCAACAGCAGGAACAAATGAACTCGCTAATCAGCAAACGTAAACATATGCGTTACAAACTTAGAAGTGTCCACTCTGAAGATGAAAAATCATTACTGAAAAGTGAGATATCAAAACTGACTGCTGAAATTGGTAAATTGCGAAAGGAGGTGATTTTATGTGATCATATTGCAAAACGTTCAGAAGTTATAAAAGAAAAGTTAAAAGTTATTAAAGAAGATGAAAGAAAGGAGGAATCGAAAATTGAACACAGGAGGAGAAGCCGCCGATCAAGTCATTAAGATGGGCTTGAATGGTGCAGAAGTTGCATTACGTATTACAGGAGCAGCTGCTAAGGAAGTGGCAACCATGCTTTATGCAATTTTAAAAGACAATAAGAAAAGCAAAGGTCGTACCCGTTTAGAGAATCTAATTAAAACAGGACGACCTTTAACTATTTTTACTGTTAAAGCCAGTGATTATGATCAGTTTAAAATCGAAGCAAAAAAATACGGTATTTTGTACAGCGGTATTCGAGATTCAAAAATGAGCAACGACGGCATGGTTGACATTATCGTTAAGCAGGAAGATGCAAGCAGAATCAATCGCATTGTTGAGCGATTCAAGTTTGCTGATGTCTGTCAATCTGAAGCTCAAATCAAATCTGATATTGAAAGAACACGTGAAGCGAAAAAGAATAAAGAAATCCCTGATCGTAACCAACCAATGAAATCGGAAAATGAAAAAGTAATGGAAGAAGTATTTGCAAAACCACTTCAAAAAGAAACAAATGCTTCAAACCCCAATCTGGCGAAGACGACAAAATCCCGTCAGTCCGAGCCTTTATCGAAGAAAGTCGTGGGGGAACCTGTTAAACTGCCAAAGCCTAGTGTTAAATCACAGTTAAAGGAAATAAAGACAGAACAGGATAAAAAAGCGACTCATCCAGTCAAAGAAGAAAAGTCAAAATCACATTCTTCTAAAGCTGTCAATCACAAACAGCCTAAAACTAAAAAATCGAAAAGAAAAGAGAGGTAACAACTTATGAGTAATTTTAATGATATGTTTACAGGTATTTCAAGTCCTGAAGAAACAAGACAAAAATCTATTGAAGCTTTTGTTGCTGAAAGTAAGGCAAATAGAGAACTATGTTATACTATGGCCGATGAAATGGCATTAAATGTAAGTGATAATCCTAAAGTGTTTCAGTCCTATTTAGATGTGCAGAGCAGATTCCCTAATTACTCTGTTAACAATGCTTTACTGATATTAAAACAAATGCCACAGGCAACACAGTTAGGTGATCTTAATTACTGGAAAAATCAAAAAAACTATATCCGTAAAAATGAATTAGACAATAATGTATTGATTTTAGAACCAGGTGATGAGTATCGTCGTGAAGATGGATCAGTTGGAACATATATCAACGCTAAAAAAGTCTATGATATCTCACAGTCTAAAAACTCACGTCATCGTGAAACACCATTGAATGATATTAACAGTTTGATTAGAGCAATAGCCAACAGTTCTCCTGTTGCCTTTAAATCTATTGCTCCAGAACAAATGCCACAAGGATATGCTGTTTTATATGATAAAAATTCAGATAGGATCTATTTAAGAAACGGTCTTGACGATGGTGTCAAAGTCTTTCAGCTGACAACGATGGAGATTGCACATGCAATGATGGCAAAAGATAATCCTGATTATGATCGTAACGAAAGTCATTTAACAGCCTATGCAGCATCCTATATGTTATGTAAGCAGTATGGTATTAATACTGATGATTTTACTTTTGAAGTCAGCCCTGAAAGTGAAACCAATGAACCGCAGGATATCAAAAAGGAATTAACAAAAATCAAAAGTATTGCAAATGACATCTCTAATCGTATGGAACCAACATTAGTAAAAAATCGTGCTACAAAAGAAAAATCATATGAAAGATAAAGGGATACGCCATGAAAGAAATATATACACTTAGGCTTGATAGATATGATTATGGTATTATTTTAAACACTCTCAATGACAGAAGAACTGAAATGATCAAAAACGATCAGGATACTGAAATCATTGATAATACCTTACTAAAAGTCATTGAAGCCAAAGAAAGATATAAAGGATGTGATCGCAGTGAGCGATGAACATAATCAGACATATATTGCGCTTTACCTCGCTGGTACTATTCCAGTTATCTGGATAGCTTTGTTATTAGCACCCTATTTATTTAGAGGAGGTATATTTGCACATCTTGCTGATATGACCAATGCCTTAAACAATCCATTATCTATTACATGGATGGAAGATAGCCTAAAAACTATCTTCCTTTTTCTATGTATTTATGGTGCAGGTATTGGAATCTATTATTCTACCAAAAAGAACTATCGTCGTGGCGAAGAACATGGTTCAGCAAAATGGGGTTCCATTACAAAAGTGAATAAAAAATATTCAAGTAAGAAACCCATTGAAGATAAGATATTGACACAAAATGTCCGTATCAGCTATAAAAGCCGAAAACATCGACGTAATCTACTCACTTTGATCTGTGGAGGTAGTGGTGCTGGTAAGACAAGATTTTATGCAAAACCTAATCTTTTACAGGGCAATACCAGTTTTGTCGTATTAGATCCTAAAGGTGGTGCGAGACGTTCGTACATGAAAAGTGTACGCACATCTCAAATTTAAAAATATTGAATTTGAAATGGAGAACTGAATATGTGATTAGTCGAATGATAAGGTAACGCTTTGAAAGGCTAACTTTGATCCTCCGACTGGCATGGATATGAGTAAACATAGAAATGTCAGAAGCTCGGTGAAGTCGGCAGAGAGATACCGTAACAAGTAAAGTTGACGAAAATCATTTAGAGGTAAGTGATGTATCCTATATGCCGGAAGTCTATAAGTTACCTATGGTTAGAATGCGGGGTGACATTCCCGCTGACGAAACTTCGAATGTACGGGTCTATATCGGGACTAAGTAGAAATGCTTAGTGACACAAACAGTGTCGCTGCTGTGGTTGAGTAAAACTCCGCCTTTATGAAAGACCATACAGTGTTACAGGCACTGTCAAGGCAGCAGGCTCATAGAAGTGACCTAAGGGTAAAATGAACAGATAACATATTCGGAACGTTGAAAGCTGACAACGTGGAGAATTTACTTTCTATGAAACGGTTCTAACGAAAACAGAATGTATAAGTTAGATTGATGTCAGTGAGAGCGGTGCCACGGTACCTGTGAAGCCATGATAACAAGTGGTGGAGGGATAGGCACTAGTCATGTTGATAAAGTAAAAGTTTAATTAGAAGAAGACGTATGGGTTCGAGTAAGACTAAGAGATGTATTACTTCTGCCATGGAAGGAGGGTACAGACCATACAGAAAACAAAGAAGAAGTTACGTAATAATGAGTATTACAATATGCAGGAAGTCTTTGATAGACTTTATGCAGACAGTAAGAATGGAAATAATTTTTACAAACTGTATGAAATTATTACATCAAAACAAAATATTCGTTTAGCATACAGAAATATAAAAACTAATAGTGGAAGTACTACTGCCGGTGTTGACGGCAAAACCATTAAAGATATTCAAAAATGTTCGGAGCAGTATGTTATACAAAAGATTCGAAACAAGCTGAATAACTACCAGCCTCAGCCGGTCAAAAGAGTGTATATTCCAAAGCCGGGCAGTGATAAAACCCGACCGCTTGGAATACCTACTATCTGGGACAGACTAGTACAACAGTGTATACTGCAAGTATTAGAACCAGTATGCGAGCCAAAGTTTTATAATCATTCCTATGGTTTCAGACAGAACAGAAGCTGTGAGCATGCAATCAGCAGAGTTGTAACATTAATCAATCTAGCCAGGCACTATTACTGTGTAGATATAGACATCAAAGGCTTCTTTGATAATGTAAACCATGGAAAATTGTTAAAACAGATGTGGACACTGGGGATAAGGGATAAAAGAGTCCTGTCCATTATTAGTAAAATGCTCAAGGCAGAGATATATGGGGAAGGAATACCAACCAGAGGGACGCCTCAGGGCGGTATTATCAGCCCGCTGTTATCGTTGATAGTACTGAATGAACTAGACTGGTGGGTCAGCAGTCAATGGGAACATTTTAAAACAAGTGGCAACTTTAAAGGAAAAGGTTTTGGAAGATATGCAAAAAAGTATACCAACCTGAAGAAAGGTTATATAGTTCGTTACTGTGACGATTTCAAAATCATGTGCACAAGTTATGAAGAAGCTCAGCGTTACTATTATGCGACTGTTGATTTTCTGGATAAACGGCTGTGTTTAGAAATAAATACAGATAAATCCAAAGTAGTGAATTTGAAAAAGAATTCATCTGATTTTTTAGGATTTAAAATCAAAGTCATTCCCAAAGGAAAAACGAGAAATGGTTTTGTAGCGAAAACGGATATGAATAGAAAAGCAATCTCTAAAGCAAAGAAAACAATGAAGAACAGACTTCTGGATATTGCCAATAAAGACAGAAATAAATATATAGATATATATAATTCTACGGTATTGGGGATACAGAACTATTACAGAGTAGCAACAAACATCTATAATAACCTGACAGAAGTTAATTATGCAATGTTGCCTTCATTGAGGATACGGCTTAGAAAGACAGCTAAAGTAAGAAAATTTTCAGAAATGGATGAAAGATTTAAAAACAGAACATATGGAATTCAGCCAAATACTAAAATCTATACGATTGGAGAAAAAGGGCTACTGCCTATAAATGCGGTAAAGAGATTTAATCCTCTGAACTTTAGTCAGAATATATGTGACTATACAAAGGCAGGCAGAAAAAAGATACATGATGATTTACTGGAAGTATCGTCAAATGAATTAGGAGAACTACAGCATATAAGAGACCCGGTAGAAACGATAGAATTTAATGATAACATTATTTCAGCATATATCGTACAAAAAGGGAAGTGCTATATATCAAAAGGAAAGTTGATTCCTAATCAGTGTATCGCCATTAGAAAAGAACCACATAAAGAACGAAATCGAGATGGATATACAAACATAGTAATCATACAACGAAATTTCGCCAATTTTATTTTTCAGTCAAACAGTAACATGAATACCATTGTTGAAGATTTAAATCTTGAAACAGAGATGAAAAAGAAAATAGTGAAACTGTACAACAGACATTCAAATACATTAAATTAAACTTTTACTTAAAAAACATGATGGCAAGCCGTATGAAGCGAAAGTTTCACGTACGGTTTAGAGCGGGGGAAAATCTGGAGATTACTTCAAAAGATTACCTATCGCTATAGCTTACGAGAGATACTGGTCATATGCTTAAGAAAACGGGATATGAAGTCCGTGTATTAGACCTTATTAATATGGATAAATCATTTTGTTATAACCCGTTTGCTTATTTAAAAAATGATAATGATGTACAAAAGTTAGTTACTAATCTATTTAAGGCAACAACACCTAAAGGCTCACAAAGTCAGGATCCGTTTTGGGACACTGCTGCATCTATGTTACTGCTGGCACTAATTTTTTATCTTAAATATGAAGCACCAGAAGATGAACAGAACTTCCCTATGGTTATGGAAATGTTACGTGCTGGCGAAGTACATGAAGATGATGACTATTATCAGTCCCCATTAGATGTACTTTTCTTTCGTCTGGAACAAAGAGATCCTAATCATATCGCAGTGAAGTATTATCGAGATTATCATTCAGGATCAGCGAAAACCTTAAAATCTATTCAGATTACTTTAGCAGCAAGATTGGAAAAGTTCAATCTTGAATCTTTATCGAAATTAACACAGACTGATGAATTAGATATGACAAGTATCGGTGAAAAGAAAGTGGCATTATTTGCCATTATTCCTGATAACGATACGTCGTTCAACTTTCTAATCTCAATTTTATATACACAATTGTTTCAGCAGTTGTTCTGGGTTGCTGACCATAAATATCATGGACGTTTGCCTGTTCATGTCCATTTCCTAATGGATGAGTTTGCTAATGTCAGCTTGCCGGATGATTTTGACAAGATACTTTCTGTCATGCGTAGTAGAGAGGTATCCGTCTCAATTATTCTTCAAAACCTTGCTCAGCTAAAAGCACTGTTTGAAAAACAGTGGGAAAGCATTGTTGGTAACTGTGATGAATTTTTATATCTCGGAGGAAATGAGCAAAGTACTCATAAATATGTATCAGAGCTATTAGGTAAAGCAACAATAGATACCAACACTTATGGTAAAAGCACAGGTCATAGCGGTAACTATTCTACCAATTATCAAAATAATGGACGTGAGCTTTTAACTCCTGATGAAGTAAGGTTATTGGATAATGAACTGGCTATTTTATTCATACGTGGAGAACGTCCCATCATGGATAAAAAATATGAAATCACTCATCATCCAAATGTATCTATGACACCAGATAACGGTGATAAAGATTTGGAATATCATCATGGAGAAATTACAGAAGCGATTGCTTCAGTATCATTAACTTATGATATTGATGATGCTTTGGATTTTGATTTAAGTGATGCTGAATTTGTTTTTGCTGATGAATAAAAAATATGGAGGAATTATTAAATGAAAGAAAAACAAACACTAACTCGTAAAGGGAAAGTATTATCTATTATATATGTAGTATTAGTCGCATTCTTTACACTAGGATTGACTCCTGTTCATGCTGAAGGAGATCCACTAACAGTTATTAATAACCTTAGTAATTTTATCTTTGGATTAATTCGAGCAATCGGGATGATTTTGCTTGGCTTTGGTATTGTTCAAATCGGTCTGAGTTTAAAATCTCATGATCCAAGTCAAAGAGCGAATGGTTTCTTGACACTTGCAGGTGGTGTTATTATTACATTCGCTAAAGAAATTTTGAATACTATCGCAGGCTAATGGAAAGTGATAACTGGATCGTTCAAAACCTGCAGAATGCTTTAAACACATGGAACGAAAAGTTAGCTGAAATATGGAGCATCATTACCCAATCACCCAAAGATTTTAAAGGTGGAGGCATTTGGCAAGTTATCGAGCAGATTAATGGAGCACTAATGGCCATTGGTCTCGCTCTATTAGTTTTATTTTTTGTTGTTGGTGTAATGAAAACTTGCGGATCATTTTCAGAAGTCAAGAAACCTGAACATGCACTAAAGATATTTATTCGTTTTGCCTTAGCAAAAGGAGTTGTCACTTATGGTCTAGAACTGATGATTGCATTATTTGAGATTGTACAGGGAATTGTATCGACAATTATGAACAGTGCAGGATTTGGTGCAGCAACAGATACAGTACTTCCCGATTCACTTATTACTGCAATAGAAGATGTTGGCTTTTTTGATTCAATCCCATTGTGGGCTGTGACCTTAATTGGCGGATTATTTATTACTATATTAAGCTTTGTCATGATAATGAGTGTCTATGGTCGCTTTTTCAGACTGTATCTGTATACAGCAATAGCACCAGTACCGTTATCTACCTTTGGCGGTGAACCAACACAGAATATTGGTAAATCCTTTTTAAAATCATACTGTGCAGTCTGCCTAGAGGGAGCAATCGTTGTATTAGCATGTATCATCTTCTCATTGTTTGCGTCATCTCCACCTGCAGTAGATGAAACTGCTCAGGCAGTTACTCAGGTATGGAGTTATGTAGGCGAATTAATTTTCAATATGCTAGTCCTTGTAGGAGCGGTGAAAATGTCAGATCGGGTTGTTAGAGAAATGATGGGCTTATAAACAAAAAAAGATGTTATTGTAACATCTTAAATTACTGGTTTATTAGTTTCATTGTGACGCAGTGTTCCCTGAGAATCAATATAAACATCATCAAGTGAAATACCACGTTCTCTTGCCTGTTGAATCTGCCATGAAACATCATCTTCAACTGCTTTAGCATATCTTCTGTCGTTAATGAAATCTTTTAGTGATTTCAGCCAGCTTAAGATACTAATAGCAATCGTTGCATATAGACCATATAAAACTAACTGTTCATTTTCAGTTGTCCACCTTGTAAAGAATGTGCTGATAACAGCAATCAACAGATAAACAAACGGTAATGTTAATCGTAACTTACCTGCAATTTTCATGGCTAATGAAATAAAGAATAATAGCACACTAATACCTAATAATATTACAAATAATGGCATAATGATCCCCTCCTATTTGGTTATAAGTATAACAGAAAATTTATCAGGTGCAAATGTGCAATTTTGAAAAGGAGATTAAAAATGGAAGTAAAAGTAAACAAGGAGATTCGTAATTATACTGAATCTATCTATTTTGGACTGTCACTTAGACAGTTCATTTTTTCTATTCTGTCCTGCCTTATGGCAGTTGGATTGTATTTTATAATGAAACCCTATTTTGGATTAGAAACATTATCATGGCTTTGTATTTTAGGAGCTTCCCCATTTGCGGTATTAGGTTTTATTACCTATAACGGACTTACAGCAGAGCAGTTTATCTGGGCATGGATCAAATCAGAATTACTGATTCCTAGAGAAATCAAGTTTGAAAGCAATAATGTCTATTGGGAAGCCTTCATTCCCTATATAGCAAATAAAGAAAGAGAGGAGTTAAAACGTGATAAAAACGTTAAGTAATTTAACCAAACAGGATAAAGAGAAATTTAAAGTGCCAAAAAAGATACAGCAGATCATTCCTATTGATACTATCTACAATGATGGTATCTTTCAGGTAGGAAAAAACAAGTTTTCTATTACGTATAAATTTACTGATATCAACTATGCAGTTGCATCACGTGAAGATAAAGAAGCAATGTTCCTAGAATATTCAGAACTACTAAACTCATTTGATAGTGGTGCAACCACTAAAATAACAATATCATTAAGACGATTGAATAAAGAGAATTTTGAAAAGGAAATATTACTGCCTTTAATGAATGATGAACTTGATCAATATCGTAAGGAGTACAATCAGATGTTACTGGATAAAGCAATGGGAACTAATGGTATGATTAGAGAAATGTATTTAACTGTATCAATATTTAGAAAAAACTATGAAGATGCTAAAGTATATTTTCGTCGTGTTACTACTGATATGACCGCCCATCTTGCAAGACTCGATTCTAAATGTAAAGTCTTGAATGCAGTTGAGCGATTACAAATACTGCATGATTTCTATCGAACTGGTGAAGAAATGTTTTTCAATATTGATCTTAAGCAGTTAATGAAAAAAGGACATGATTTCAAGGATTATATCTGTCCTGACAGTTTTGAATTTAAGAAAGATTATTTTACTATGGGAACACGATATGGTCGAGTTCTTTTTTTGAAGGAATATGCCAGTTACATCAAGGATAGTATGATTGCTGAATTAACTGATATGAATCATAATCTGATGATGAGTATTGATGTGATTCCAGTTCCAACTGATGAAGCAGTAAGAGAAGTAGAAAACAGATTATTAGGTGTAGAAACAAATATAACTAACTGGCAACGCCGACAAAATGCTAGCAACAACTTTTCAGCTGTTATCCCTTACGATATGGAACAGCAGAGAAAAGAAGCAAAAGAATTTTTAGATGATCTAACCACGAGAGATCAGCGAATGATGTTTGCAGTTTTAACCTTTGTACTCACAGCTGACAGTTTAGAACAGTTAGAAGCAGACAGTGAAACGTTATTAACGACTGCTCGAAAACATCTATGTCAAATGGCACCTCTCAATTTTCAGCAGATGGATGGGCTAAATACCGCTTTGCCAATTGGTCTTCGTAAGATCAATGCACTTCGTACCCTCACTACAGAAAGCCTTGCAGTATTAAACCCTTTTAGAGTTCAGGAGATCATGGATAAAGATGGTATCTACTATGGTGAAAATGCAATATCGCATAATCTGATTATGGTCAACAAAGAAAATCTGTTAAATCAGTCAGCGTTCTTACTAGGTGTACCAGGATCAGGGAAATCATTCAGTGCTAAAGAACTGATTGTCTTTTTAGCCTTAAGCACCAACGATGATATCTTAGTATGTGATCCCGAAAATGAGTATTCAGCACTTATCAAAACACTAGGTGGCGAGGTTATCCATATTGCTGCAGGCAGTGATGACCATATCAATGCAATGGATATGACACAAGGTTATGGAGAAGGCAAAAATCCTGTTATTGATAAGTCTGAGTTCATCTTATCATTGTTTGAGCAGCTGAATAAAAATGGGTTAGGAGCAAAAGAAAAATCAATCATTGACCGCTGTGTTGCTCTAGTCTATGAGGATTATCAAAATGGTGGTAAGTTGCCAACCCTTTGCGTATTAAGAGAGAAGTTATTAGAACAGCCAGAAAAGGAAGCAGATAATCTTGCACTTGAAATGGAATTATTCACAGACGGTTCATTAAATGCCTTCGCCCATAAAACAAATGTAGATACAAATAATCGCATGATTGTTTACGACATCATGGATTTAGGAAAACAGCTTAAAACTATGGGGTTGTTGGTTATTACCGATGCAATGATAAATCGAGTTACGGATAACTGGAAAAAAGGAATCCGAACTCATGTCTTTATTGATGAATTTCATGTTGTATTTGAAAATGAGTATTCAGCATCCTTTTTTAACAGTGCATGGCGTCAGTTCAGAAAAAGAGATGGGTATCCAACGGGAATTACCCAAAACGTAGAATATTTATTAGCTTCTGTAACAGCAAGTACAATGTTATCTAACTCTGAATTTATTGTGATGTTGAATCAGGCTTCACAAGACAGACAGAAACTTGCCAAACTGTTAAGTATCAGTGATGAACAAATGTCCTATATCACTAATGCTGATGCTGGGTGTGGTCTAATCAAATATGGAAGTTCGTTAGTTCCATTTATTAATCAGTTCCCAAAAGATACCAAACTGTATCAGTTAATGACAACCAAGCCAACAGATCGTCAAAATTCTATGAAAGGAAAACAATATGAATAAATATAACATTGAGATCAAAGAAACGTTAAGTCATATCTGCCAGATTGAAGCCAATTCATTAAGAGAAGCAATCCTTAAGGTCAAACATAAATATCATAATGGTGATATTGTTCTTAATGAAGATAATCTAGTTGCTACTGAATTTAATGATATGAATGAGCGTTCAAGTCAAAGGAAAAAAACAAATGAAAATAGAGAAAGATAATTTCTATCTTTCCACATTATAGAAAGGATCATTAATTATGGAAAAACAAATATTATCACAGCAGGAAAATATCAAAAAGTTTAGCCAGCTCTTAGGTGAAAATGGTATGAGTGATCAAAAAAAGGAATTTGATTATCTTATACAATATATTGATCAAATGGAAAATCAATTTGATACAGTTTTAGAAGAACTGAGAAGTGTAAAACAGGAATTAAATACTATTCAGGACAAAACATTTCGTGCAACCGCAAATAAAGCCGTTGACAAAGTAACAGCAAAAGTCAACGATGCAAAAAACTCCTTAATAAAACTAAAACAACATGTTTTAAAAACAGTTGATAAAGCAGTTAATGATTTTAAAAGACAAGGTAAATCAGCTTTAACTGCAGCTGTTAAAAAACTTAATGTTAAAGGTATGATTGAAACCATAAAAAAAGGCTTAGACAGTGCTACAAAATCAATGGATCAAAACATTGATTATTTATCAAAACTTGGTAATGAGATCCATGAAGCCAATTCACATTTAAAAAACGTTGGCAGAATGTTTATCGGTAAAGATACAAAGGAAATAACTCCACGTAATACTAATAAAGGTTTGATTTCAAAAACACAGGAAAATATATTCTTCTGTATGTCTGTATTTACAAAAATGTCAGTTAAGACAGATGCTGTATTAAACACCCTATCTGAATTAGAAAAAAAAGAAGAACCAAAAAAATCAGTTAAATCAGAACTGAAGGATATAAAGAAAACAAACAGCGAACCAGCAAATGCAAAGTTAAAAAGTAAAAACGAAATACATTTGGGGCAGAGATAATCTGCCCTATTTTAACGAATAGGAGAAACCAATTATGAAATTCAAATCAAAAGAACACGAACAATTTTTTTATACACTTGTTAACAGTTGTAAAAACAATGATACGTATCACCTTTCACTTTTCTATACACTTGGGATAGACAAAGACTGTAGATATCATATTAATGAGTTATATAATAAAAAAAATGATTCCATTATCATTAGTGGCCTAAATCAACCATGGCAAACTAGCGGTTCTGATCTAACAACAAGATTAGCCTTTAATTTATGGAACGGCTATACACAAGATGGCTATGAAAATGAAAGTACACCTTCAGAATTGTTCGCTTGTGAATATGCTCCATATTTTTTTGAAGCAGTTAAAATGAGATATCCTGAATACTGCAAAGAACAGCCTTATCGAAAAAATACGGGAAAAGAAAGATGAGCAAATCAATTAAAACGAGAGATATCATCAAAAATGTTAAATCAATTGATAAGGCTCTAATTGCTGGAGAACATATTCGTAATATTTCTGCAAAAACAAAAGAACATATTGAAGAAAATACACAATCTCAATATACAAGTCCAGATGATTATGCTATTAAAAAAGTCAACGAAAATGCTGAACATTTTATTAATAAGACTGGTATAGAAGCAAAGATCCAAACTCAAAAAGGATACAGGCTTGTTAAAGAAAGAAGAAAACGTAAAAAAGCCTATATAGATAATGAAATAACTGAATCTTCTTCTAATAAAATAAAGACAAAAGAACCTGCTCAAACAAACATCAAGACTTCAGGCAGTAAAACAAAAAAAGATATCAAAGCATCCAAATCAAATATCAAAAATACAAAAAACAGTGGTAAAGCAATTAAAAATACTTCTAAAACAACCATCAAGACTTCTCAGGAATTAGCAAAACAGTCAGCCATTAAATCTAAACAAATATCAAAAGAATCCTATCATACAGTAAAAATAATAGGTCGTAAATCATGGACAGTATCAAAAAAAGGCATCAGTACTGTTAAAAGAATAATTGATACAACAAGGACATCACTTGCTTTTCTTTGTTCAGTTGGCTGGATTGCAATTCTTATTATATTACTGATTGCCCTAATTGGTGGAATCTTTATGACTGGAAGTTCCAGCAGTGGAAGTGGTAATCAGTTATCACAGGAAGTTATTGAGTATACTCCAATCATTCAAAAGTATGCAGATGAGTATGAAATACCTCATTTTGTTAATGCTTTGCAGGCAATCATGATGCAGGAAAGCGGTGGTAAAGGAACTGATCCAATGCAATCCTCAGAATGTTCCTTTAATACAAAATTTCCTAATACACCAAATGCTATTACTGAGCCAGAGTATTCAATTCAAGTAGGTGTTCAAAATTTTGCAGACTGTCTGAAAAGAGCAAACTGTACTGATCCACTAGATATTCCTCTATTAAGTCTAGCAATGCAGGGATATAACTTTGGCAATGGTTATATTGAATGGGCAGTAAAAAACTTTGGAGCTTATTCACAAGGTAATGCTAAAGTGTTTGCAGATGAACAAGCACGTGAGCATGGCTGGAACAGTTATGGAGATCCTGAGTATGTTCCACATGTTATGAGGTATTATCAATTTGCAAGTTTAGGAACAAGTAATAGTAAATTAGTCAATATTGCATTATCGCAAGTAGGAAATCAAGGTGGTACACCTTACTGGTCTTGGTATGGATATAAAGAACGAGTTGAGTGGTGTGCCTGTTTTGTGAGTTGGTGTGCATATCAGTCAGGAGATCTTAATATTACAATACCAAAATTTTCAGCAGTTAAAGATGGTATAAAATACTATCAAAATAAAGGATTATGGGGAGATAAAAACTATATTCCTAAAACTGGAGATTTAATTTTCTTTGACTGGCAACAAGATGGTATTAGTGATCATGTGGGAGTAGTAGAAAAAGTAGAAAATAATATCATTTATACAATAGAAGGTAATTCCAATGATCAATGTAAACAAAACACATATAGAATTAGTTCAAACATAATTTATGGTTTTAGCATATCTTAACTAAACAAATGTGTCTATAAATTACAGTGTAAAAACACATCAATTTAATTGGATAATTATTAGTTGATGTGTTTTTTATAATTAAACCTATTATTAATTATATGATTATATAAATTAAATAAAACTTTCACTTTTATATACCCGATTACATTTACATCAATTGAATAATAGATATTTTTCTATTATTCATCTTATAGTACTATAAAACTTATCAGGATTGTTGAAAAGTGTCAAAAGAGAGTGATATTAGAGGGTGACATAGAAGCATATATATGATATTATGCTAATATGTATTATTTATGCATAACATGAAGGGAGAGATAAATTATGTATATATACGATTTTTTTAAATCGCTAGATTTACTTAGAAAGGATATGATGCCAGATATAAATGAAATACCTAATAAAAATGTTTTTTTCTTTGGTAACTACAGAAAAAAAGATTTAGATAAGTACGACATAGAGTTATCTTCTACAGATGAAAATTATCTTGTTTATAGTGAACTTGATAATTTCATTGAACTAAAATCTTTTGGTATTGATACTTATCTTGAATATATAAAACAATTAAACAATGAGCAGATTTATTTAAATGATTATGACCCAAATGCCTTTAACAGTAGTTTTACAGAGGCAATATGGCTTTTGGCCATTATATCATCCTTAGAACATAATCCATTCTTTGATGCACAATTAGATATTCCTTTTCCGTATCTAGATGACTTTCTTGAAAAAAATCTAATAGATTATTGTAATTTAAATGAAAAATTTATGGGAATCACATTGATAAAAGATATATATTTTTCTCAGATATTATATTTCGTAAAGAAATATATAAAAACAAAGTTAAATATAAATAAAGAAAAAAAATCAAATTCCATTACTTATGAAGAATTTTCTAAAATGGTCAGATCCAAAATCAAAGAATTTAGTGATATTGATCTTTATAATGATACTGTTTATTCATATACAGGTGAAAAAAATGATGAGTTTGATAATCTAGTTTACCAAATAGAACTAATAGGAGAACACCAATTAGAAACAAGAAGAAATCGTGATTAAGTATATCCTATTATGTTGAAAATAAAAAATTCATATACTACAATATGAATCATTTCTGAATTACTTTTCTTTTATTAATTCAAATATATCCCAAGGTTCACAATTTAATTTATCACATAAATTTTCAACAGTATAGAGTGTTATATTTTTGTTCTGTCGCAAACTGTCTAGTGTCCCTTTCGAAATATTATATTCATTCTCTAAAGAATATTGGGATATGCCTTTTCTTTTGATAGTTTCAAAAAATGGTCTATAAGAAATCATGATGAAAGCACACCCCTCTCTACTACATTTATTATAGTTTTTTATTTTTTACATTTCCTCACCGACATAGCGGTGATATATATAAGGAGCTACAATTATGAATATTAATAATTTTTTTAAAACATTAGAATATCTACAAGAAGAATTTATACCCAAAAACAATTATCCTAAGAATGCTATCTTCTCCAACACATATAAAGACTTAGATTATGTATTATCAAATAATTTATTAAAAAGTTGTAATGATAAATATTTAGTTTTTTATAAAGAAAATAATGTTTTGGACTGTATTGGAATAGATCAAGAGTTAAACTACATTAACAAACTGAATAGTATAAAAATTGAAATCCCTTGTTCTTTAAAAAGAGATTTAAATACTCCTATAATTGAGGCTTTAAAACTTTTCGATAAAATATCAAGTATAAAAGAGCAACACTATATGGATATTGATTTAATCGTTGGTGTTCTACCAATGTATTTTTTCTATAGTGATCTTGGTAACAGAGATAAACTTCGTTCAAATCTTCTATTAACGCCATTTGAAAATAATCCATTAAAGAAAGATATATACTTAGCACAATTTGAGTATTTTATAAAAAAATATGTTATATTTAGATTAACAAATAATTTTGAATTGAAAAACTTAAAATTTTGCTCTATATCCAATACAATATTTAAAGAAGCTCTTTCTAATGCAATTATAAATTACTGCTTTCAATTAGTTACATCAGGTAATAACGAATTATTTAAAGAAAGTATGATTATGGATCGGATTTTCAATGAACTAATTCTAGATTCATTAAATGGCTAATCTTATAAAATATACTGTTAATTTGCTATCTTGATGAATACTTATAACAATTTAATGCTTTTATTCAAATAACCAATTTACATATTCTATAATTATAATATAGATCTTTTTTCAGGAGGCTGATAGAACATAACCTCATCGAGTGTACAACCTATTGCATAACAAATCCTAGCAAGTATTTCTAAATCTGGTTTTGTAATTGTCCCCTCATAATATCTCTTCAAAACTCTATTATCCAGGACACACGCATGTTTAATATATGTTCTAGTCTTGTTATACTTCTTCATAGCTGGTTTTATATCAAAAATTATTTTACCATAATCTATCATATCCATTATTCACGCACTCCTTCATCTTTTTATTTAATATTACCAAAAACACAAGTGTCTTAAGAGAGTGATATTAAGGGGTGACTTAATGGTATTTAGTCTAATATAAGAATAGAAAGGGAGGAAATTGAATGTCTGTTATATATAAAAAAGCAACAACAAGAGAACAAGTCATTAAATATATAAGAGATTTAGATATTTATCATATAAAAAAACATGGGACTGTTTTAGTATTACCATTTACTGATAAAGAAACCAAAAAATTAATTGTAAAGGAACTAAAAAGACTTGGGATTTATAATAAAGTAAAAATAGTTGAAACGAATGACGTAAAAAAAATGTATCACAAAACGATAAAAGACAGAGCTAATTAACCTCTCAAGTCAGAATCACATAATTAAAAAGACACATTACAACAATTGAAGTTCTTTCTTGCTTTAGGGTAATGACATTTAAAAGAGATTTCTTTTTCTATTGAGAATACAATAGAAAAAGAAATCTCTTATTTTTTATTTGCCCAAAATCGAGTATGAACCAGATTATACTAATTCTTTTTTCTTTTGTATACTGGCTTATTCACACATTAACACATAGATTACCGTTTCATAAATAACCACATATCATACTTTATGCATCTTTAAGCCATTTATGGGATGTACAGTCTACAACGACAAATTATCTAACTATAGCAACTTAAAGTCATCAAAATGATCTTAGGCACACTCTTCAGCTCACTGTTTAAATTTATCAGATGCTGATTTACTCATTATCATACTCCTTCTTTCTACGAATTTTTTATTTATGACATTGCACTCTATAAGTACTTTTTCTTTTATTTAAC
>NZ_CFJNYH010000032.1:0-43253 GCF_984815275.1 Coprobacillus sp. | reverse complement strand
TCGATAGGTGAAGACCTCCGCAACAAAAGACCCTTATAGGGTCTGTACATACCACGTCTTTTAGGCGTGGTTATGATATCAAAAGTTAAAAGGCATATGTTTTGATGAGGTTTATAAATAAGTTTATAGTTAAGAATAGATATATGAAATTGCAACAAATAATTATCTAAGAAAGAAGGGCATATAATATGTTAAAAGAAGGTACAGAAGTATTTTTCTTAATAAATGGTTATATCATGTCAGGAAGAGTTATAAATGTTAAAGGAAATGATAAAGATTATAATTTTAGTATTGAAGGATATGCAGGTTGTGCTGGTCCACATATTATCTCCTATAGACAAATTCACCGAACTGTTTTTTTTACCCAAGAGGAAGCTAAAAAGTATAAAAATAATCCTCATATGTATCTATCATCATATTGTTAATGTAAAAAGAGTTCTTATGATTTATGAGATGAAAGGATAGATATTTTAGAGAGATATTGTTATACTATATCTAAAGTAGGTGATAAAATGAGAACCAGTTCATATTTAATTAAGCCGGCCTCATCAATATGTAATATGAATTGTCAATATTGTTTTTATAGCGATGTTTCTAAACAAAGAAAAGATTATTCAAAAGGAATAATGGCTAAGGAAACTGTTGAATTGCTTATAGATAAGGCATTGAATGATGCACAAGAAATAACTTTTTCATTTCAGGGTGGAGAACCAACAATGGCTGGTCTTAATTATTTTGTTCATTTTGTTGAATATGTTGAAAAAATAAAAAAAAATCATATTATTCATTATTCAATTCAAACAAATGGATATTGTTTAAATGATGAATGGATATCGTTTTTTGATAAATATCAATTTTTAGTAGGTATATCCCTTGATGGTTATAAAAATATACATGATCAAGTTAGATTAAAAGGAACACAACCTACTTTTGATAAAATAATTAATCATATACAAAAAATCCAACAAAGAAATATTGACTATAATATTTTGACTGTTGTGACATCACAAATGGTACCATTTGCTAAAGAGATTTATAAGTTTTATAAAAAACAAGGTTTTCAATATATACAGTTTATTCCCTGTTTACCTGAATTGGATCATTCAACAGAACAATATAACTTAAATCCAAAAGATTTTTATCATTTTTATCATGATATATTTGAATTATGGTATGAAGATTTAAAACATGGTCATTATATCTCAATATCTTTCTTTGAAGATTTATTAATGATCTTTCAGGGACGTTATCCAAGAACATGTGGAATGATAGGTAAATGTCAAATCCAATTGGTTATAGAAGGAGATGGCACAGTCTATCCATGTGATTTTTATGCATTAGATCAGTATTGCCTTGGAAATATAACAGTTAATAATATTGATGAATTAAGACAATTTAAATCAGGTCAAATTTTTCTAAAGGAAGAAAAAAGAACCTCATCAATATGTAAAGAATGTCAATTTAAAAATATTTGCCATGGACAATGTAAAAGAATGAATATAGTTTATTTTGATGATAATTATTGTGGATATCAAGAATTTTTAAAAGAAACTTATCAAATATTTTATAGCATTGGCCAAGGAAAAATCAGGTAATGATACATTTATTTTACCTGATTTTTTAATTCATGATTATAATTTCCGTTAACTTTATAAGCCAATTCAGCTAATAATATTTCTATAAAGACAAACATAATTGTTTGATTATCTAAAAATGATGAGGTTGAAGCATTTTCAATAGAAGGTAATAAAATATGATAATTTGACTGTTTAATTAATTTTGTCTCCGTACATGTGACAACAATTGTTGTGGCACCATTTTTTGAAATATTTCTAATAAGCTCGTAATATTGTAAATCTTCAGCACGAGTTGTAAAGATTAATACAACATCACCTTTTGTTAAGCTTTCTTGCATTTGATTCATTAATATACCATCTGTTATTGCCTCAGCATCAAAACCAATTTTAGTTAAACGATAACGAAATTGTAAAGCGGATAACCCTGTTCTGTTTTTACCTAATATCTTGACACGTCTAGCATTAGATAATGTTTTTGCTATAGTTTTAATATTTTTTAAATCAATAAAATCATTAATCTGCTTAATATATCCAGCATATAAAGATGTAATAGACCTTGATATATCCATATTCTCATTTTTATTTTCTCTAATACCAGAAATAATGTAACGGGATAATTCAAACTTGAATTCAGCAAATCCTGAATAACCAATCTTCTTACTAAATCTTATAATTGCTGCTTTAGATGTAGAAATTTCCTCTGCTAAAGATTCAATACTATCTTTCATAACAGTAGTAGGATTTTTTTTAATCCATTCATATATGATTTTTTCACTTTTTGTATAGTTACTTTTATAAAAATCTAAACGTTCAAAAGGGTTCATACAGTTCCTCCAATATTATAACTCTTAAATATATCATACAAGAATAAGAGAATAATGTCAAAAATATGAAATAAGTTTCAATGTTTTTTAATATAAACTAAAAAAAGTTTCTATATTGTATTGAAAATAGTTTTAAAGTATGTATAATATAATTGAAACAAGTTTCATTATTAACTGTATACAGCTGAAAAAAGTTCATTTTAAAGGAGGAAAGAAAATGCAAAAATTTATGGATATCTTAGAGGCTAAACTTATGCCTATTGGTATAAAATTGGGAAATAATAGATATTTAAAAGCGATCAATAAAAGTTTTATGATTATTTTACCTTTAACAATTTTTGGTTCTATTTTTACTTTAATTTCTAGTTTTCCAGTCACTGCATGGACAAATTGGTTAAATGAAACTGGATTGGCAACATGGTTAGGCTTACCTTCTAAATTGACAATTGATTTAATTTCATTATATACAGTTGT
The DNA here is from genome assembly GCF_984815275.1 of Coprobacillus sp. NCBI lineage: Bacteria > Bacillati > Bacillota > Erysipelotrichia > Erysipelotrichales > Coprobacillaceae > Coprobacillus > Coprobacillus sp. The sequence goes on along the minus strand of NZ_CFJNYH010000032.1, from coordinate 40,378 downwards.
CTCATTAGGCTATGTATTTACAAAAGAAGAAGGTTTTGATGGATTTGCTGGAGGATTAACTGCATTAGTTTCATTTATTATTGTGACACCATTACTACAAATTACAACAAAACAAGATAGTATAATCACAGCAATTGGATTTGACTGGCTGGGGGCAAGAGGTCTTTTTGTAGCAATGATTATTGGTTGTTTGTCTTCATTGTTATTTATATTTTTTAATAAGAAGGGGTGGATTATTAAGATGCCAGAAGGTGTTCCACCAATGGTTACAAAATCATTTAGTTCATTAATTCCAATGTTTTTAGTAGGAAGTCTATTCTTAGTCATTGCATATTTATTTAGTTTAACATCATATGGCAGTTTACATAGTTTAATTTATACTTTTATTGCTTCACCTTTACAAAAAGTTGGAGGAAGTTTTGGTGGTATGATTGTCTTTACATTAGCTCTTCATATTTTATGGTTCTTTGGGATCCATGGTGGAAATATAGTTAATTCTATAAGCAATACATTTTTATTACCACTGGCATTAGAAAATTTGGCAGTTTATCAGGCTGGAGGAACACCTGAGTTTATTTATACAACTGCATTTAAGAACACATACCAATTTGGTGGAGCAGGTATGACTATTTCTCTATGTGTTCTTATGATCTTTGTAGCAAAATCACAAAGATATAAAGCACTAGGTAAATTAGCATTACCAGCTAATATTTTCTATATTAATGAGCCTATCATTTTTGGTACACCTATGGTATTAAATCCAACAATGATTATTCCATTTATTTTAGCTCCATTAGTGACTCAAGTTTTAGCTTATGGACTCACTGTAATGGGAATATTACCAGTTCTAATTGGATATCAGATTCCATGGTCAATGCCACCTATTATCAGTGGATTTATTCAAGGGGGTTGGCAGGTTGCCCTTTATCAAGTTTTTAGTCTATTCTTAACATTCCTTATTTATTATCCATTTTTCAAAGTTATTGATAAACAGGCTTGTTTAGAAGAAGATGCAATAAATATAGGAAAATAGGAGGTTATTATATGAATAATAAACCAAATATTGTATTATTTGTAGCAGATCAAATGAGATGTGATTCAATGCACCATATGGGAAATGATGCATCTGTTACTCCTCATTTAGATAGTATTTTAGAGGAAGGTATTTCTTTTGAAAATGCTTATTGTCAAAATCCTGTTTGTGTTCCATCTCGCTGCAGTTTCTTAACTGGACTTTATCCTCATACAACAGGACATCGTACAATGCATTATTTACAAAGACATGAAGATGAACCTAATATATTAAAAGAAATGAAACAAAATGGTTATGAAGTTATTTGGATAGGACGTAATGATGTTATACCAGGAGACCATCCAAAAACAATTTACTGTGATGAATACTATGATGGTATTTCTTTTGAAAATCAAAGAGATAATATAAATAATTACTTTTATCCAAAAGGAGATTTGAATAAAGTCACTGATGAAGATATAAAAAATGATAATTTTTATTCATTTTATATTGGTAAATTAAAAGATGGAGAAGGTTATGGTAAACAAGATTGGAATTGTATTCAAAGTGCCTTAGATTATATTGAAAGAAAAAGTAAAAATCCTAATAGTAAACCATTCTTTTTGTATTGTACAATTTCATTTCCACATCCACCATATGCATGTGAAGAGCCTTGGTATTCGATGATCAAAAGACATCTTGTACCAGCAAGGAGGCCCAATATATCTACCCTCAAAGATCGTGCCAGTATGTTATATAGTATAGAGTCAAAACAAAATCTTCAAAATTGGAGTGAAGAACGATTTACTGAATTAAGAGCTACTTATTTGGCAATGGTTTCAAGATTTGATTATCAGTTTGGAATGATTTGTGATAAGTTAAAACAACATGATTTTTATGATAATACAAATATATTTGTATATAGTGATCATGGAGATTATACTGGAGATTATAATATTACAGAGAAAGTTCAAAACTGTTTTGAAAATCCCATTAGCAATATTCCACTATTAATGAAACCTGCTAAAAACTTAAAAGTAAAACCCCGAAAAACAAAAGCCCTCGCTGAACTTTTAGATATACCAGCAACTATAGCAGAAATGTGTGATATAAAACTTTCATACACACAATTTGGGAAATCATTAGTACACATTTTATCAGGAGATGAGATTCACAAAGATGCAGTTTTCTGTGAAGGTGGTCGCATTCACGGAGAAATTCAAGCAATGGAAAAAGGACATGATCCAACTTCACCATATTGGCCACGATTAAGCACTCAATCAAGTGAAGGACCAGAACATACAAAAGCACTGATGTGTAGAATGGGAAATATAAAATATACAATGAGATTGTATGAAAAAGATGAATTATATGATTTAGATAAAGACCCATTAGAATTAATTAATCAAATAGATAATCCTGATTATCAAGACATTGTGCTAAAATTTAAAGAACGTATTCTATATTATTATATGGAAACAGCAGATTTTGTACCACAAGGGAAAGATCAAAGATAAATAGTATGCTTTATATTATGAGTCATTTATAGAATAATCTAACTGAGATTATTCTTTTTCTTTTGGATTATAGATATTTTAGAGAGATATTGTTATACTATATAAGAAAGAAGTGGTGAAATTATGAATGATGATATTATTGTTGCTATTGCAACTTCAAGATTAGAAGCAGCAATTTCTATTATTCGTTTGAGTGGTAAAGATTGCATAGCATTTGTTCAAAGTTTTTTTACAGGTCAAATTACAAATAAAGAAAGTCATACAATAACATATGGATATATAAAAGATGATCAAAAGAGAGTAGATGAAGTTCTGGTTAATATTTATCGTGGTCATCGTACATTTACAGGTGAAGAGATGGTAGAAATTAATTGCCATGGTGGTATTTTTATTACTCAAAAGGTTCTAAATTTATGTTTAAAAAAAGGAGCACGGATGGCAGAACATGGTGAGTTTTCTAAGCGTGCCTTCTTAAATGGTCGTATAGATTTGTCACAAGCTGAAGCTATTAGTGATTTAATTACAGCTAAGAATGATTATGCAACTGAATTGGCTTTAAAAGGAATTCAAGGGAATATCAGTCATTTTATTGAGGATTTAAGAGAAGATTTAATTAAAATTATAACTCAAATAGAAGTTAATATTGATTATCCAGAATATGAAGATGTTGAAGAATTAACAGCAGATTCTTTACTTCCAAAAAGTCAGTCATTAAAAACAAAAATGAATCATATTATTGAATCATCTCAAAATGTCCATCTATTAAAAGATGGAATATCAACAGTTATCATTGGAAAACCTAATGTTGGAAAGTCAAGTTTATTAAATGCATTACTTCAAGAAGATAAAGCTATTGTTACAGACATTGCAGGAACAACAAGAGATATTGTTGAGGGAACGATTCGTCTTGATAATATTGTATTAAATATGATTGATACTGCAGGTATTCGAGAAACAAATGATATAGTTGAGAATATTGGTGTTAATAAATCTAAAGAATTAATACATAAGGCTGATTTGGTTTTATTGGTGCTTGATAGTTCTTCAGAACTTACAAAAGAAGATTATGAATTATTAGAATTATCTCAAGATACGAATAGAATTATTGTTATGAATAAAAAAGATCAAGGCATTAAATATGAATTAGATGGGATTTTTATTAGTGCAAAAGATAATGAAATAGAATCTTTAATTAACGAAATTAAAAAAATGTTTGAATTAGGAAAAATAACTGCAGGACAAGAAGATATTTTAGCCAATGCTAGACAGATTCAATTATTAGAAAAGGCAAGCCAATCATTAGAAAATGCTATTGTAGCAATGGAAAATAATATACCAACTGATTTAATTGTGACTGACTTATATGAAAGTTGGGAAAACTTAAAAGAAATACTTGGAGAAAGAGCAAAAGAAGATTTATTAGATGAATTATTTAAGCGCTTTTGTATAGGAAAATAAGATGGATAAATATAATGTATTATCACAAAGATTTTATAGATTTTTTAAATATTTAAGAACCATAGGTTTAATTAGTCTTATTATTTTTTTAGGTGTCACTGCATTTAATACAAATAATGACATATTAACAATCATTAGCTATATTTTCATGGTTGTTATGCTTTCATGTTTATTTGAATGTGTGATTCTCTATATACTTTATATTGTGTTTAAGAATAAGTAAGTATTTATTATGTAGGAGTTAGAATATTTATTTCCAGGGCAATCCTGTTGATAAATGATATATTCATTATTATAAATTTTATCTAAAAAGAAAAAGCTAAACGAGTTAACTTTATATAAGTTATTTCGCTAAGCTTTTTTATTGTTGTCTAAATGCAGTACCAAAATGTAGTGCAATATATGCTAATTCGTGTTCATTGAATGACTTTTTATAATGTTCTTCAACAATAGAGTTAAAGATTTTTGCGCATTCAAATTCAGTTTCATGTTGTGATTGAATTTGATCTTTTAAAGGATTATTTGTGAGTTGTTGATTATTTTGTAAACGATCTAATGCAGGATAGAAATGTAATGTCATACCAGTATAAAACTCTTTGTTTTTTCTCAAGTCTAGATTTAAAATTTCTTTAATTTTGACAATTGTTTCATTAATGACTTCTTCCATTTCATCATCACATAAATCAAATTCACAATTAAAATCAATATCTAATAAATTAATATTGGCTAAATACATAGTTGTATAGCTAATTTGATTTTGGTCAATTGTCACATCAAATTCCTTTTCAAGTATTTCAATGATTTGTACAGCAGCAGGATAGTATTCATGTTCCTTTAAATGATTAATTTGACTTTCACTTGTTGTGATATACGTTCCATTTAACTCCCTTGAAATACATAGTGATAAATGAATAATTAAATTATCAAAAGCAGTTTGTGAAATTTCAATATTATGTTTTTCAATAACATTTTTCACAATTTTTTCTATTTCTTGTTTTCTTTTTTCATATTGACTGTCTAATTCTATAACCATATACCTTACCTCGCTTTTCATATGATATATTATTTGTCTGAAAAAGTCTATAATAAATATTACTTTTTTGTAAACGCTATTTTTATATCTACAAATTCACAATTTGTTAAGAAACGCATTGGGAATCCCCATGAACCATAACCACTTGTGACAATTAAAGAAAAATGATTTTTTTGAAGTAATCCATAAACATTATCATAGAGTGGAGCAGTTGGAAGAGTGACTGGAAAAAATTGTCCAGCATGTGTATGTCCTGATAACTGTAAATCAGCATAATTAAGCGCATCCTGATAACGTTTAGGATTATGATCAAGTAAAATTGTTGGTAAATTTGTATTCATTCCCTGACATATATTATTCATAATGTTGTCAAGGTGTGCAACAATATCTTCTCTCCCTACTATATTAAATAAGCCATCTACACATACATAATTTTCACTTAGATGGTGAATATTATATTTTTGATAAAGTTCGGTTTGTAAAATATTTGCATAATGCTCATGATTACCATTGACTGCAAAGAGTCCATAAGTTGTATTTATTTGTGAGAATATGCTAAGTGCATCTTCTATCATATCTTTAGGAGTTGACTCATCAAATATATCGCCTACAAAACATACCAAATCATACTGTTTCTGATTAAACTTATCTACCAGAGTTCTTAAATCAGAAAGAGAAGTTCCTGTTCCCAAGTGAACATCACTAATCATTCCAATATGTAATTGTTTAAGAGTTGTATCTTTATGAATAGTCACTTCATAATTGGTTTCTACTTTAGTATAGTGTGTCAAATAACTTATACCTGTTAATAAAATTGAGAAAATGATTAAAACAGAGATGGTTTTATAAACAAAAGGTTTGTGAAAACAGTAACAAATAAGTTGATAAATTCCAAAAAGAATAAAAATGATGAATACTGTTATTATATAAAATTGGACAATTGTTGTAAGTATTAAAAAAGTGAGAGAATAAGGATGAACAAAAAGTTTAATCATTATCGTTATAAGTGAAAAGATTGTTATGCCTGCTGCACTTATTTTGGTAATCTTAGAAAGATGACGAAATATATAAAGAAAATAAATAAAAGGTGCTATAATAATAAAGAGAAACATAAGAATAAAAATAATTTTCATAGACATACCTCATTTCTTGGCAACAAGTATATCACAAAAAAAAAAAAAGTGCTAAAAAAGCTAATTAAATAAAGGTTGCTTTCATATAGTTGTTGTGATAGTATTATGTCAAGATAGAGGCGCAAAAGTCAAAAATTCTTCATTCAAAAGATGCAACTGAGAAGAAGGCGGGGCGATTGCCGAAGGAGTAATGATTTGCATGTTATTATATCCTGGGAGTATAGAGAATATCTATGCTACTGTCACTTTATAATATTAAAGTGGGGTGCTATTGCGTTGATAAACACTTATTAATTGCAATGGTCTCATTGCAATTTTTTTATAGAAAGAAGGCGAATGCGATGAATAAAAGTCCAATTACAAAGGTTGAAAGTGATCATGAAATTATTCAAGTCAAGTTTATAAATGTAGAAAAAAATCCTTTATTTGTTGGGAATATCTTTAGACAAATTTCATCAAAAGGTGTTAATGTTGATATGATATCACAAGTTATGTTAGAGGATGATATGAGAATTGATTTTACTTGTCCACTTTCAGATCAAAGAAAACTAAATGAAGCATTAGAGGAGATCAAGCGGAAACATGACAGAATAATGATTTTTCAAAATAGAAATGTTGCAAAAGTTATGGTTGAGGGTGAAAAGATGAAGGATGAAATAGGTGTTGCTGCAAATGTTTTTGAAATATTTGGACAATTCCAAATTCCATTTAGTCAGGTAACAACTTCTGACACATCTATTTCATTTGTTATTCCAGGTGAATTAAAAGAAGTTGCAGTTCAAGAAATAAAAAAGGCTTATCAATTATAAGGAGGATATTTATGGAACCAATTTTTGAAGGAAGTGCAGTTGCATTGGTATTACCAATGCATGATGATGGAAGTTTAGATTTTGAGGGATTTAAAAGACAAGTTCAAAGAATGATTGATGGAGGTGTTCAAGCTTTATTAGTCAATGGAACAACAGGTGAAACTGCTACAATTACAATTGAAGAAGAATTTGAGTTAACAAAAATTGTTATTGAAATGGCTAAAGGAACAGGTGTAAAGGTTATTGCTGGTGCTGGTTCAAATGATACAGAAACAGCTTTAAAAAAGGCCAAATTTGCAAAAGAAGTTGGTGCAGATGCTATTCTTGTTGTGACACCATATTATAATAAAACGAGTCAAAGAGGGCTTATTGATCATTATACGTATATAGCTGACCAAGTGGAAATACCTATGATTATATATAATGTTCCAGGGCGTACTGGTATGAATATTGCTGTTGATACTGTTGTTGAATTAGCAAAGCATAGAAATATTAAAGCAATGAAAGATGCTACTGATAATATTGCATATGCAATGGATGTACTATCAAAAACAAGAGACTTAGATTTTGATATGTATAGTGGATGTGATGATAATATTCTTCCATTTATTGCTGCTGGTGGTAAGGGTGTGATTTCGGTTTTATCTAATGTTTATCCTAGAGAAACAGAGAAATTTGCACAGGCTATACTAAAGGGTGATATGGAACTTGCAAAAGCAATGGCATATGATTTTAATGATGTCAGCAAATATTTATTTGTTGATGTGAATCCGATTATGCCAAAAGTTGCTCTAGCAAAATTAGGGGTATGTGGTGAAATGGTAAGAAGACCACTTATTAAAACAACAGAAGCGAATAAGAAATTGTTATTTGATGCAATGATAAAATTTGAAGAAAAGGGATATTAGTATGAATATATTGGTATGTGGTTTTGGTTTAATGGGTAAAAAGGTTACTCAAGCTGTGAGAAATAATGAAAAAATGAATCTTATTGGTGTTGTTTCTCCAATCTTTGATGAGACAATTAAGGAGAATATGTATTCTTCTTTTCAAGAGGTTCATGATCATATTGATGCTATTATTGATTTCTCTCATCCAAACAATTTAGATGATTTATTGAAGTTTGGAATTAAGCATCATTGTGCTCTTGTTATAGCAACAACAGGTTTTAATGAACAACAGTTATTAAGAATTGAAGAAGCATCATCGCAAATTCCTATCTTCCAATCTTATAACACTTCATTTGGAGTTTCTATGTTAATTAAAATTGTGAGAGAAGCTGCTAAAGAATTTTATGATCAAGGATATGATATTGAAATTATAGAGAAGCATCATAATCAAAAAATTGATGCTCCTTCAGGAACTGCAAAATTACTTTATGATGTTATTCATGAAGAGATAGATGAAACAAAAGAAGTTTATGATCGGAGCCTTGTTCATCATAAACGTGAGAAAAATGAAATAGGTATTCAATCAGTGAGAGCAGGTACAATTTTTGGAGAACACACAGTTCTTCTTGCTGGACACGATGAGGTTATTGAGCTAAAACATACAGCATTATCAAAAGATGTTTTTGTTCAAGGCGCTATTGCTGCTTGTGAAACAATTATAGATAAAGATTATGGATTGTATACTTTGAAAAATTTATATTAAAGGGGAAAAAGAATGGTTTTACAAACAGAGTTTGCACAGATTAGAAATAAGACATTATACATAGATGATGTAGATGTTATGGACTTGGTTAAGCAATATGGAACACCACTTTATGTGATGAGTGAGGGGCATATTCGTCATCAAATGAATGAATTAAAGGAGAAGTTTTTAGATAAATATGAAAATGTATTGCCTTTATTTGCATCCAAATCATTTAGTTGTTTAGAAATTTATAAATTAGCAAAGGAATATGGAATTGGAATTGACTGTGTTAGTGCTGGTGAAATTTCAATTGCCTTAAAAGCTGGGTTTGATCCACATAAGATTTATTTTCATGGAAACAATAAACTCCCTTCAGAAATCGAATATGCAATTACACATGATGTTGATCATTTTGTTATTGATAATTTCCATGAGATTGATTTAGTAGAAGAAATTGCAACAAAATTTAATAAAACAATTTATGCGACTGTGAGAGTAGTTCCTGAAATCAAAGCAGGTGGTCATGGTTTTATTCAAACTGGACATAAAGATACAAAGTTTGGTTTTAGTGCTAGACATGGTATCTACTTAGATGCAATTCAAAAGATTGTTACTTCCAAATCTATTCATTTTGAAGGAATACACTGTCATATAGGATCACAAGTTTTTGATTTATATGCATATGTAAGTGCAATGAAGAGATTTGTTGGATTTGCATATGAAATTTATGATAAATTAGGGGTTATGGTAACTAAAATCAATGCTGGTGGTGGATATGGAATTGCATACACAAAAAAAGATGAACCACTTGATTTTGAAGTCATTACAACTGAAATTATGAAAACAATTCAAGAAGGGTATGAAAAACGTGGCTGGGATATGCCAATGGTATTGGTTGAACCAGGACGATATGTCGTTGGGAATGCTGGTATCACTTTATATACAATAGGGACAGTGAAAGAAATTCCTGATGTTCGTACATATGTAAGTATTGATGGTGGGATGACTGATAACATTAGGACTTGTTTATACGATGCTGATTATGATGGAATCATAGTTAATAAAGCAGAAGAGCCAAAGACATTAAATGCAACAATATCTGGAAAAGTTTGTGAGTCAGGTGATATTGTCATTAAAGAAGTAAAAATAGCAAAACCAGAACCAGGAGATATTTTTGCTCAATTCTCTACTGGAGCATATCATTATTCAATGGCTTCAAACTATAATCAATTGCCTAAACCCGCAGTTGTCTTTACTTATAAGGGAAAATCTAAACTCGTTATTAGAAGACAGACATTTGATGATTTAATATATTATGATGTGAACGAGGACTATCAATAGTCCTTTTTTTTGATAGCAGAGAAAATGAGATAAGATTTTTAATATATATTTCATTTGTTTCCAATATTTGTATAAAATAAAAAAAACTGTTCATACTCAATTGTGAGGTGACAGAAATGAAAAAAGTATGTTTATTTATTGTTTTAGGATTCATGTTAGGTGTAAGCGTTCATGCCAAGAGTCAAGAACCACAGTATAAAATAATAGCAAATTCTAATCAAGAATCTGATATAAAAGAAATGTATGAAGTTAAAGGAAAACTTTTAGAAGATTTTAAAACGTGGGTCAAGGGTGTTGATAATAAGGACCAGGTTTTAGCAGATCATCAAAGTGATTATCAGGCAACATATAAACAAGGTGTTTATAAAATTGTTCTTGGTAAAGGAAAAGGAAAGTCTCTAAGTGGTGAAATGAAAGTTAATTATTGTGAATCTACAAAGGATATTGAAACAAAATCTTTTTTATTTGATTGGTTGTTTTAATATTGCATTCATAAATAAGGAAGATAATCATTATATGGAGGCAATAATATGAAAACTATATATACAAATGGAAACATTATCACTTTAGAAGATTATAGTGGAAATACTCTTGTTGAAGAAAATGGAAAAATTATAGATATTGGAGATTATCAGAAACTCTATAAAAAAGGTATGAAGATTGTAGATTTAAAGGGTCATACATTAATTCCAGCCTTTATTGATAGTCATAGTCATATAAGTGGTTATGCAACGTCTTTGTTACAGGTTGCTCTTGATGATTGTCAAAGCATTCAGGATATTCAGAAAGTTATTCATAAATATATAGAGGAAAATCACATAAAGAGTGATGAATTTGTTATGTGTAAAGGTTATGATCATCATAAATTAAAAGAAAAAAGACATGTGACAAAACAGGAATTAGATACTTTTTCTCAAGATATTCCGATTATTATTCAACATCAAACAGGACATTGTGGTGTTATGAATAGCGAAGCTCTTCAAAAACTAAATATACAAAAGGAAACAAAGAGTCCAGAAGGTGGAAAGATTGATTTTGATACTGGCTTTTTAGAAGAGACAGCCTTTACTTATTATCTTCAAAAAGCACCAATGGCTTCACTGGAATCATTAAAAAAAGCTTATCTGAAAGCACAACAGACATATGCGAGTTATGGAATAACAACAGCACAGGATGGAATGATTGTTGACGCATTAAAGAGTATATATCAAATGCTTATTCAAGATCATATATTTTATTTAGATGTTGTTGGTTATCCTGGTTTTGATGCTGCTGATTTTATGAAAGATTTTCAAAATCATGTCAAAAAATATATCAATCATTTTAAAATTGGTGGATATAAAATGTTTTTAGATGGTTCACCACAAAATAAAACAGCATGGACAATTTCTCCTTATGTAGATGGAACATATGGATATCCAACATTAACAGATGAACAACTTAAGAACAATCTTATCAAAGCAGTACAGGAAGATATGCAAGTTCTGGTACATTGTAATGGTGACCAAGCTGTTCAACATTATATGGATCAGTATCAAAGAATTCATCAACAAGATATAAGACCAGTGATTATACATGCCCAGATGATGAGACCAGAACAAATGAATCAGGCTAAAGCTCTTCATATGATTCCATCATTTTTCTTATCACATGTTTATTATTTTGGTGATATCCATAAGGAAAATATGGGTGTACAAAGAGCCCAGATGATTAGTCCTTTACATTCTGCTTTAGAACATCATCTTTGCTTTACAATGCATACTGACGCTCCAGTTATTCAACCTAATATGATTGAAAGTTTACATATTGCTGTCAATCGAGAAACGCAAAGTGGTGATATTTTAGGTAAAGATGAATGTATTGAACCATTAGAAGCCCTTAAGGCTTTAACAATTCATGGAGCATATCAATACTTTGAAGAAAATGAAAAAGGGTCTTTGAAAGTTGGTAAGAAGGCAGATATGGTTATTTTAAGTGACAATCCATTAACAGTTGATCAAAAGAAGATCAAGGATATTAAAGTTTTAAAAACAATTAAAGATGGTCAGGTTATTTTTGATAGTCAAGAAGATATAGTTCATAATGTCAATCCATCTCAAACAACCAATATTTTTTAAGTAAAATAAAAGATTTTAAACTGTTATATAATCGTTTGAAATCTTTTTTTGATATTATAAATTTTTTCTTTTTTTCATTTCAACAGCAAGATAAGAAATCAAAAGGATAAAGAAAACCTGTATAGAATTATTTGATATAAATGTAGAATCAAAAAAATCAGGTATAAAAGAAAAATCTATTAAATTTGATAAATCTAAAGAAGAATCATATGATAAAACAACAATCTTATTTTGATTTTTTTCAAAAACGTTTTCATTTATTTCCATTAATTCTTTTTTCATCCATTTCCCAGAGAGACTAATAATAAAAATCATATCAGATTGTTCTAGTGTGTTTTCAATTATTGAGATATCTGAGTGACGATCAATTTCATAACAAAGGATGTTAAATGAACGCAACATCTCACTAAATAAATTGGTTGCAGTAAAACCATGATGTCCTGTTAAGACAGTAATTTTTTTACAATATGATAATTGCCAGGCTATCCTTGCAATTTGTTCATGATTGTAAAGTGGATAAAGGTCATCATAGATATTCTTAATCTGATTTGTGTATGCATTATAAAGATCAATAGGATCATTGATTTCATTGATAAATTCCTGTGTAATACCATAAAAGTTAATGTAATTTTCTTGTTTAATACCAAGAAAACCATCATAGCCTAATTTTTTACAGAATTTTGTGACAGTAGCAGGAGTTGTGTTGGCTAAATAGGCAATTTTCTCAATAGATATATCAGGAAATTCAGATAAACGATCTAACATCACTTTAGCAATAATAAAGTTGGTATCAAACTTTTTTATATTAAAGAGATATTCAGATAGTATAACTTGCAATCCACTCTTTTTAAAATCCTTTTTTAGCATTATTATAGCCTCCTTTTTTTAATCTCTACAAATTATAACATATTTCTCACTATTTTCTTTCATAATATTCATTTTCCAAAACTGGAAAATAGGCATGATAAAGGGCATGCTATAATGATAGTGGTAATCATGATTATACAAATATAAAAAGAGAGAGGACAAACACAATGAATAAATTATCTGCAATGTTAGATGCAAAACTTGTTCCAATAATGAGCAAGGTTTCTAATCAGAGACATCTTTCAGCTATTCGAGATGGCTTGGTTGCTACAATTCCATTAACGATTATAGGTGCTATTTTCTTACTCATTGCAACATTTCCATTCCCACAGGCTTATGTTGATTTTATGGCAAATAATCCAACACTTACAAATGCTTTAATGATTCCATTCACACTTACTATTGGCTTATTATCTATTTATGTAAGTTTTAGTATCGGTTATCAATTAGCAAAAACTTATCATATTTCTCCATTAATTGGAGGAATTGCTGCAACATTATGCTTTTTAACTACAATAGGAGTGACTTCTATAGAAGATGGTTCTTATATTAATAAAGCCTATTTAGGTGGGGAAGGTATGTTTAGTGCTATTATGACTTCAGTATTTGCTGTAGAAGTTATGCGTTTTTGTGATAAGCATAATTTAAGAATTAAAATGCCAGATTCAATTCCTCAAAATATTGGAAGTAGTTTTGATGCGTTGATACCAATTACTATTTCAGTGTCTGTTGTGACAATTATTGTTCACTTATTAGGATTCGATATTAATACTGTGATAGCATCTGCATTAACACCTTTATTAAGTGCATCAGCAGATTCGTTGTTATTGCCAATCATTTATGTTGTGTTAACTGCTTTAATGTGGTTTGGTGGTATTCATCCAGGAGTATTAAAAGCTATTGTTTTACCAATATGGACTATCAATGCAGTTGCCAATATGGATGCATTTGTTGCTGGAACACCTATTCCTCATGTGGGAGTTGAACCATTTATCTTCACATTCTTATGGATTGGTGGTGGCGGAGGAACACTTGCCTTATGTCTTATGATGTGTTTTTCAAAGAGTCAATCTATTAAAAGTTTAGGTCGATTGAGTATAGCACCAAGTCTTTTTAACATTAATGAACCTATCTTATTTGGTGTACCATTTATCTTAAATCCTACATTCTTTATTCCATTACTCTTAGGACCATTAGTTAATGTTTTTATTACATATTTTGCTTTTACAACAGGTATTGTTGCAGGAATGGGTAATCCTCTTGCAGCGGCATGGAATTTTCCTTCATTCTTGGCAGGATTCTTGTGCACAAATTCATGGACAGGCGTTGCGTTAGTTGTTGTGAATTTCTTGGTTTATTTTGCAATTTATTATCCATTCTTTAAAATCTATGAGAAGAAAAGTTTACAGGAAGAGGGGAGATTAGAAAATGAAAAAGTGTCAGCATAAATTTCCAAAAGATTTTTTATGGGGAGGAGCAGTCGCTGCAAACCAAATAGAAGGAGCTTTTGATGTTGGTGGTAAAGGTTTATGTATTGCAGATATCAATGAGTTTAAAGGAGATCTACCTCCAGAAAAAAGAGAGAATAAAGAAATGTCTCTTGAGGAAGTTAATGAATTATTAAATAAAGAAAATGGTAACTTTCCGAAACGTTATAGCATTGACTTTTATCATAACTACAAGGAAGATATTCAATTATTAGCTGGATTAAATATCAAATCTTTTAGAACATCATTTAACTGGGCAAGAATTTTTCCTAATGGTGATGAAGCAGAACCTAACGAAGAAGGCTTAAAATTTTATGATGACCTTATTGATGAACTCTTAAAATATGGTATAGAACCTCTTATGACAATTTCACACTATGAGATGCCACTCAATATAGCCATTCAATATAATGGCTGGTATAATCGCAAAACAATGGACATGTTTACAAAATATTGTGAGGTTCTATTTAAACGTTATAAAGATAAAGTGAAATATTGGATTTTAGTCAATCAGATTAATCTCATTCATATTGAATCATTTAATCATTTAGGAATTCCTAGTGATTGTGTCGATAATTTAATGGAAGCCAAATACCAGGGTTTGCATAATGAATTGGTTGCCTGTGCGAGAGCAGTTAAAATTGGTAAAGAAATCAATCCAAATTTCCAATTAGGAGTTATGGCAAGTTATGGCATTCCATATCCAGAAACAGGAAGTTCAGAAGATAATTTAGCTGCTTTAAAATATAGTCAACAAGAGTATTATGTTACTGACATGGCAGTCAATGGAGAAATTCCTTATTATATGTATCGCTTCTATGAAGATAATCATCTCAATATCGAAATCACAGACCAAGACAAAGAAGATTTAAAAAATACAGTTGATTATGTCAGTTTCTCATATTACTACACTTCAAATATAAATAGTCAGAGTCAAGGAAGATTCCACAATAGCCATATTAAAGTCACTAATGATTGGGGTTGGGGAATGGACCCATTAGGATTAAGAATTGCTTTAAATCAATATTATGATCGTTATCATCTCCCTATTATTATATCTGAAAATGGTATGGGATTTTATGAAAAAATCAATGAAGATGGAACAGTACATGATGATTATAGAATCAATTATATCAAAGAACATATTATCCAAATTAAAGAAGCTATTCATGATGGTGTCAATGTTATTGGATATTATCCTTGGGGACCTATTGATCTTGTCAGCTGTTCATCATCTGAAATGGAAAAACGTTATGGTTTTATCTATGTTGATTTAGATAATGAATTAAAAGGAACAGGTAAAAGATCATTAAAAGATAGTTATTATTGGTATCAAAAGGTTATCGCTAGCAATGGAGAAGACTTATAATAAAATGATATGAGACTTCATAAAGAAATACTTCTTTGTTTAAGTGCAACTTTTTGTGTGGCCACAGGTATTTGTCTTTATACAGATTGCCAGTTAGGTGGTGATAGTATCACAGTCTTTTTAGATGGAATGAATAAAAAAACAGGTTTATCTATTTCATTGATTGATCAACTCCTAGTTGTGTTTATGTTTCTTACAGCCTATCTTATGAATAAACACAATATAGGGGTATGTACAATTATCCATACAGTGACAATTGGTATATTGATTATGTTTGCTAGTATGTTTATATCTCCCTTAGAATTAACAAAACAATCTTTTCTGGTCAGATGTTTAGGTGTTTTATTAGCTGAACTGTGTTTTGCCTTTGGATTTGCGTTAATGCAAAAATTATCTTCAGGCATGGCAACAGCAGATGCCTTTATCTATGGTGTCGTAGACAAAACTCACTTAAGTTATATTAAAATTCATTTTATCTTTGATGTTGTCTATTTTATAATTGGATATTTATTAGGTGGAATGATTGGTATTGGCAGTATTGTTTATGTTCTAACATCTGGCTGGCTCACTTTTCAAATCAAACAATGGATAGATAAAGTTATTTAGAAAGAGGAATGCCTCTTTCTTTTCTTTCTTATTAAAAAGTGCTACGATATATAGCATACAGGAGGATTAGTTATGAAACAATCAGAATATAAAAATATTAAAGAATGTCAAAAGGATATTATATATCCAATTTATAAAGATCAAGATATCTGTGAAGGATTGATAGAAACTTTAGGATATGATTTCAACAATAGTATCAATAAGGAATTAAATAAAATTACACAAATTCATACTTTAGGAAAACTTCCTTTTGAAACCATAACATTTATTGGGTTAGGTTTAACACAAGATATAACAACATTAAAATTGAGAAAAGCTTTTGAACATGTTTCTCATGGAATAAAAAAAGAGTCTGTATTTATAGCTAAAAAAGCAGTTACAGACAATATATCAATAGAAAAAATAACAGAATTATTTGTAGAAAGTCATATTATTTCTCAATATCAAGAACATAGAATAGGACATGATATTAAAGAGATTGTACAAGTTGATATTATGGTACAAGATACTGACGTTTCAAGTCATATTGCAAAAGCAGTTGCGTATGGTGAAGGAATTAATTATGCAAGAAAATTAGCTGATACACCATCAAATTTAATGACACCTGAACATTTGGTAGAAGAGGCTAAAAAAGTTGCACAACAATATGGTATGGAATGTACTATTTTGGATAAGAAGGCTTTAGAAGAAATGAAAGCTGGTGGTATTTTATCTGTCAATCTAGGGAGTTATATTCCAGCATATATGATTTGTTTAAAATATACAAATGCAGATACACCTTATTCAGCAGTTATTGGAAAGGGACTTACTTTTGATTCAGGTGGTTATAATCTTAAAGGAAACAGTTATGGAATGAAATATGATATGTGTGGTGGTGCTGATGTCTTGGGAATTATGAAAATTCTTGGTGCAACAAAAGCAAAAGCGAATGTTTATGGTATTATTCCAACAACAGAAAACTTAGTGAGTGATAAAGCTTATAAACCTCAAGATGTCATTACGACATTATCAGGTAAAACTGTAGAAATAGTGAGTACAGATGCTGAAGGTCGTTTGATTTTATGTGATGCAATCACTTATGCTCAACAACTTGGAGCAACACAGCTTATTGATTTAGCGACACTTACGGGTGCTTGTGTCAGTGCTTTAGGAGATATTTATACAGGCGTTTTTTCTAATAGTGAAGGTTATTACAAAGAGTTTGAAAAGATTGCAAAACAAAGTGATGAAAAGGCTTGGCGTTTACCAATTGATCCTGAATATTTTGCAAAACTAAAATCATCAAGTGCTGACTTTAAGAATTCTGTTGGAAAACCTGGTGCTGGTGCAAGTGTAGCTGCCAATTTTTTAGAAGCATTTGTTGAAGAAGGCACTAAATGGATTCATCTTGATATTGCAGGGACAGCGGATAATAATGGAACTGCAGCAACAGGTGCTATGGTAAGAACTGTTGTGAATATGTTTAATTTATAGAAAGAGTTATTATATATTAAATTTTGTTTATTTAAAATTAATTTAAGGATATCTGTACAATTTCATTAATTATATGATAAAATATCTCTAATATTAAATGCTGGAGGTTATATATATGTCTGAGTTTCAAGTTATACCCAACCCCTCTTTAAATAATACAAATGTCAAAGAACTTTATAGTAATGACTCTTTACAGTTTGCTTATTATGAAATTAATCCAGATAGAATGATGGGTTTTACAGCTGAAACAGAAGATGTTATCATGATTATCTATGTGATTTCAGGAAGTATTTTTATAACAACGCCTGATGGTAAAATGAAGGTTTCATCACACACAAGCATAGTTCTAGATAATATCCAGCATACATATATGTTGGTCGCAAATGAAGTTTCTCAATTACTTGTTTTTACAAATACAGAAAAAGTACAGCATATTGATACTGCCAAAGTATTTCGTAAAATTATTGATGAAATTGAGCAAAAAGATATTTATACAATTGGACATAGTCATAGAGTACGTAAATACTCAAGTGCGATTGCCTTAGCATTAGATCCAGCCTATGATATTATTCCTCTAGCAACTGCTGCAGGACTTCATGATGTTGGAAAAGTTAAAGTTCCAAAAGAAATCTTACAAAAACCAGGAAAATTAACACAAGAAGAATATCAGATTATTAAAAAACATCCTATAGATACATATGATTTATTAAAGGAACATTTTGAAGAAAATATTGCCAAAATGGCTTCATTACATCATGAGCGATTAGATGGAAGTGGATATCCATATGGGTTAAAGGAAGAAGAAATTTCATTAGATGTTAGAATTATAGCAGTTGCAGATGCATTTGATGCAATGACAAGTCATCGCAATTATCACAAAGATATGACATACTTGGAGGCAGTAAATGAATTAGAAAATCTGCCTGAACAATATGATAAAAAAATAACAGCTATTCTTAAACAATTAGTCAATGATGGAAGTTTATTTGATATTTAATAATGAGATATGTAAATATAAAAAGAGTTTAGTTTTGATCTAAACTCTTTTTGCATATTTGAGACAACAATTAAAGATGAACATATTGATTCATAAATTCAATAATCGTCTTTTCACAAAGTTTAGGGTTAACAAGATAACTTTGTGCATGTTTTGCTCCTTCAACGATTAATAGATCTTTGTCAGCAGAACAAGCATTATATAAATCATATACCATATAAGTTGGAACAAAGTCATCTTGATCACCATGAATAAATAAAGTTGGTGTTTTTGATTTTTTAACTTGTTCAATCGTAGATGCTTCTTTAAAGCTATATCCTATACGTTTTTTACTTAATAGGGTTGCAGTAGGTAATATAAATGCAGGTGGGATATGAGATTGTTTAAGGTTATGTGCCAATTCATCAAGAACGCTTGTAAAACCACAATCTGAAATAATACATTTGACATCATCAGGTAATTTCTCCCCACTTGCCATTAATACAGTAGCACTTCCCATAGAAATACCATGTAAAACAATTTGCAAATTTTTATGAAAATAATCTTTTATTTCTTCAATCCATTGAATGCAATCTAATCTATCTAACCAACCAAAGCCAATATATGTTCCTTCACTATCACCATGGGCTCTATTGTTAGGTAATAAAACATGGAAGCCTAATTCATGATAGAACTTCACATAATAAGCGAATTCTCTTAAATTATAATTACGATAACCATGCACAGCAATAAGAACTTTATCAGTTTCTGTCTCAGCCTTCAATAGTTTAGCACGTAATTTTAACCCATCATGAGATGTTATTTGTAAATCTTCAAAATTTTGTTGATTTAACCATTGAGAATCTTTTTCATCAATTGGTTTCTTAGCATCTTTAGGTCTTTTCTTACATGCAATATCAATTGCCATAATACTTGTAAAACCAACAGCAATTCCTGATAGTAATGCTGCAGTTGCAAGAGTTTTCTTTTTCATTTCAATCACATTCCTTTCCTGTATGTACCTATCATATCATAAAATAATTAAAAGTGTAAATTTTCATAACTTTAAATAATATATTTGTTATAATATAGATAGAAATAAGAAGATTATATTTTATAAAATAACCTTCATCTTTATGTCTTATAATAAGGAGGAAACAATATGGATGTATTAGCAGCCTTAATTAAGAATGCTTTTATTCTAGGTATTTTAGTGATAAGTGGTTTTGCAGTTGTTTATTATTTTAAAAATAGATAGACATTAATATAATTTCTAATAAAGACTATGCTTAGATAAAAGAGTCTTTTAATGATTTACAAGTTTAGATTGATTGTCAGTTAAAATCATTTTAACACAATTTTATGATTCTAATTATATTAATTACTGGGAACTATTCAATTAAAAAATACCATTGAGTATCAGATGATAATTAGTATTATCAATTTGATGCTAAAATGTTTGAAGAAAACATGACTGGAAGAGTACAAAGTTAATAAATAATCTCTATTCAGTTTGACAAGTTAGTTAATAGTATAAAATATAAAAATAATAATGCCATGTTTGCTTTTAACAATATGATATATGAAACACACTTTACAACAACATTAATATGAAAAGTTGTTAATGTAGTTACAACTCCAGAGGGTTATAGACAGATTACAGGAGATTATGTAAAAATCACATATCAAATGAAAACAGTTGGTACTTTAGTAAAGTATATGACTTTTAATTTTCAAATATAAATAATATTATTTATATCTAATAATGTTTAAATGAGTTTATGAAAGGGATGATTTCATGTTGGTTTTAAAAGATATATGTTTTCAATATAAAAAATAGATTTTCAAAAATGCAAATTTAAGACTTAATGATTCATCTCTTGTTTGTATTCATGGAAAAAGTGGATGTGGAAAAACAACATTATTAAAATTATTATCTTTTGAATTACCACTTCAAAGTGGTTCTATAAGTTATATGGGTAATGATATAAATAAAGATAATTTAAATGATTTTTTATTTCAAAATGTCAGTTATATTGATCAAGAAGGTCAGTTTTTACATAATATGACAATATTTGATCATTTCGAATTCTATGCAAATTTACACAATATAACTATTTCAACAAATAGTATGAATGAGTATCTCCAGAAAGTTAATTTAGAGAATATTGATTTGAAGAAATATCCATCTTATCTTTCTACGGGTCAAAGAAAAAGATTCCTTATCTCATTAGCTCTTATGATGAATAAAAGCATTATGTTGTTAGATGAACCAACTGCATCTCTTGATACAAAGAATAAAGAAATACTTTTAGATGTTCTTAAAGAATTATCAAAAACAATGCTTATTATTTGTACATCTCATGATAATCAACTGATTCAAAAAGCAGATTCAGTTTATGAAATTTCAAATTTACAATTGATAGAAGAAAAAAGCATTATATCTAAAGAAAACAATCTTCATATTTGTAAAGACAAACCATCTTATATAAAATACTATAAATATAAGAATTTAAAAATAAGATTTTTGTTTATTATTCTATTTTTAGTAGGTGTTATTTGTATTAATCTAATTTCTGTTTCGTTAAGTTCAAATATAGCATTAAAAGCAAATATAGATAATCAAAAAGCTTCATTACAGTCTAATGGTTTAATTTATTATAAACTTCCTGATGCAAGATGGTTAGATTTAGAAGAGTACGATTATATTGAATCAGAAGATGTTGCTGCAATACAAAAGATTAATGGAGTTCAATCTGTTACTCCTTATTATGCATTAGGAGATTATGGAAATGGTGAAAATCGTTCATTAAATTTAATGAAATCTAATGGTCAAAGTCAACAAATATCTTATTATTGGGAGAAGATGAGCAAAGTCTATGGTACTGATTGGTACCTTAAGATTGCTATTTTCTCTTATGACCCATTACAACATATTCAAATCAATGGAAAAGAGATAGAGGGAATATATATTGATGATGGCTTTGCTGATTTTTTAGGTGGGAATATTCAAGGTGGAGAAAGTATTACATTTCATTTTTATCTTCCTGTTCATTATTTTGAAACAAAAAGTAGTGCAACGGGGATGGAAGAAGAAATTAGAAAAATCGATTATAAGAGTGAAGAGACTCCTATTACATTAAAGATTAATGGTGTTTTACCAAACTCAGTTTATGGTGATTCTAATAAAAGCATTGATTCTGCTAATTTTGTAAGAATATATATGCCTATTGAAGATGTGAAAAAATTACTTGAAGAACACGCTGATATTCATACAAAGCATATATACAACCACCCTATGACATATCTTGTTTTATGTGATGAAGATAAAAAAGATACGATTAAAATGGAAATAGAAAGTATGAATGAATTATATAGAGTTAATTATCAGAATTTTAATGCAAGTGTGTTGATTGAAACAAGCCATTCAACACAATATATCATGGTTTTTATTTGTATAATTCTATTTTTGATAACTATTTTATTATCTTATTATCTTCTATATCTAAGAAAAGCAGAAATGTTAATACTCAGAAGAGAAGGTCTTATTTTAGAATTAAGAAAATATTATATGAGAGATTATTGGAACTTAAGCATTATGTGGGTTGTATTATCTATTATAGTCATGTGCATATATCATTATGTTACAAAAGGATTATTGGATTTTATGACATTATCTTTAATATGGAGTGGAACTACAGTTATTTTAATAGTGAGTTTTGTGCTAACAGCTTATTATGCAATAAGCAGAATACTACGAGGGATGATACACTATGATAAGTTTAACTGATATCAATCTATCCTTTGGTGAGCATAGACTTATTGAAAGTGGTAAATTAAATATACCCTATTCTCAAGTAACACTATTACAGGGAGAAAGTGGATGTGGAAAAACAACATTATTAATGAGCATCGCTTTACTTCATACTCAAATGTCAATGAACTATAATTTTGATGAGTTAAATGTTTTAAAAATTGATAAAAAAGAACAGTGTTTAATACGTCAAAATGATATATCAATTATATTTCAAGAAAACTATCTTTTTGAACATTTAACACTTATTGAAAATATTCAATTTCATGCAGATTTGGCAGGCAACAAAATGAGTGAAGATGAGATTAGAAAATATTTAGACTTTGTCAAACTTGATTTGGATTTTCATACAAATATAAAATCTATGTCTGGAGGAGAGAAACAAAGGTTAGCTGTTGTTTGTGGCATCGTAAAAAATGCTAAGTTGTTTATTTTTGATGAGCCAACAGCTTATTTAGATGAAGATAATAAAAAAATTATATTATCAATAATACAACAATTAGCATATGACTTTAATAAAATGGTGATAGTCGCATCACATGATGATAGCTTTTTAAACATAGCTGATCAAATTTATACAATCATAGATTTAAAGGTTATTCCTTTAAAAGAATCTCAGTATCAAATAACAAATCTCGAATTTAAGGGAAAGGTATTAGATAAGAAAGTATTGAGGAAATATGTCTATAAAAAAAATAAAAGATCATCATTAATTTTGGGTATTTTCTTGGGAGTTTTATTAGCTGGATTTACATTATCACTCATTTATGGTCACTTTTATCAAAAAGAGGATGAATTAATGCTCTTATCAAATATACATTATCAAGGTCAAATAGTTAGAAAAGACAATAAATATATAAACGTGACAGAACAGGCAAGAATAAAACAACAATTTAATTCTTATCAAATATATCCTTATACAACAATTCAATGCCATTTATTAATTGATAATATATATTTAAATAATGTCGAAATGAAAGCATATTATCCACAATCTATTCAAGAAAGTGATATTCTTCTTAAAAACAATCATATGACTAATAGTTCTATATATGTAAGTTATGAAATCTATCATTATTATAAAGAAAGAATATTTAAAACATTCAATATAGAAGATTTTGAAAAAGTTGACGTAAAAGGTGTATTGAAACCCAATTATGATCAAGAGAAATCTATATATGTTCCTTATAATATGTTAAAGGACAAATTAGCAAACAAGGGTGTTGAATTAGGAAACGTACCTGTTATAAAAATGATAGTAGAATTAAATTCTTTGGAAGATTATCATGATATTTTAAAGAATCTATCTAATTCTTATATTTTTACAACTTCTTTAGATATATCTACTCAATCACAATTTATTCAAGTATTTGGTTCAATTTATCTTGTATTTATATGGATATTTATGATTGTTATTTTGAGTATATATAAAATATATAATGTCATTGGAGATAAGCGCAATATTGCATTACTTCAAACCTTAGGTGTTAATCATTCTCAATTAGTAAATATGAAAATATTTGAGGAAAGCATCCTATTATTAACTATGAGTTTGATTGCCTTTAGTTTATCTACAGTTCTAACACTCTTGTTCGCATCTCAATTATTAGAGATGCTACCAATCTTTATTGTGGTTATTTTGATAAATGCAGCCATTCTATTAATTATTAATCTCATTATTTATATTTTATTTCTTAAGCGGTATACACCAGAGATTTTATTAAAATAAAGAAAGAAGGAAAAAACATGAGAAGAATAACATTAAAAAAAATATTGCTTTGTTTAGTTTGTATGTTTATTTGTATAATATCTTTAGTCACAACAAATCGAGTTAGAGCTTTAGATAATAAAACAACTCCATATGCAGTTATAGAAAGATATACAGTTAAGGAAGATGTTGGTTTAAGTAAGAATGGTATTAATATGGGATATGTGACTTGTAAAGTTGTTGTTGAATATAGTTCGCTAGATTCAAGCTTCACTGTCATATCAGCAACATGTGAGCCTCATTTTTCAATAGCTTATCCTTTTTTAACAATTGGTGGAGTCAAATCTGACCCTGCTGTTGGTAAAAAAATAACTGGAGACAGTGTAAAGGTCTCATTTAATGTTAGAGAAATGACAAGTGGTACAATGTGGAGTTATGATTGTAGAATACGAATTTAGAGAAGGAGACACAAAATTTTGTGTCTTTCTTTTTATATTTTGAATTTTCTTGTTTTCTACCTATATTTCTATAATTTTTAACCGTTTTATGGTAGAATATCTCACAGAGGGTGATGTGTGATGACAAAGGTTGTATCAATTGATGAGATTGAAGAAGTTTGTAATATTGTTGAATGTAATGGTGTGGTCGCATTTCCAACAGAAACAGTCTATGGAGTTGGTGTGAAGTTTGGCTCAAAAACAGCATTAGATAAGTTAATGGAGGCTAAGAATAGAGATTATTCTAAGGCCATTACATTGATGGTAGCAGATAAAAAAGATATCGAAAAATATGCTTATGTGAGTGATGATGCAAGAAAGATTATTCAGGCTTTTATGCCAGGCATGATTACACTTGTTTTTAAGAAAAAAGGCAATGTTGATTCGATTATGACGAATGGAAAAGAGACAATTGGAATTCGTATACCAGATAATCAATATGTATTGACTTTGCTACAGAAAGCTGGACCTATGCTAGTGACAAGTGCAAACTTATCAAATCACCCCAATACTACATCAACAAAGGAAGTTTTAGATCAATTGGATGGTCGTATTGACTTGGTAGTAGATGGACATACAAATGACAATGTTGCAAGTACTGTTGTGGATGTAAGTGGAAATGAAATCAAAATATTACGTGAGGGTAAAATAACAAAAGAGGATATACAGGAGGTATTGAAATGAAAATAGCAGTTGCATGTGATCATGGAGGATTACGATTAAAAAATGTTCTTGTTGAAGAGATGAAGAAACAAGGATATGAAGTTGTTGATTTTGGAACTTATAATGAGGAAAGTTGTGATTATCCTGATTATGCTTCAAAAGCTGCAAAAGCAGTAGCGTTGGGGGAATGTGAAAAAGGTGTTGTTGTATGTGGAACTGGCATTGGTGTTTCTATTACATGTAATAAGGTCAATGGAATTCGTTGTGCATTGGTACATGATGTATTTAGTGCTAAAGCGACAAGAGCTCATAATGATTCTAATATGATTGCAATGGGGCAAAGAGTTATTGGAGAAGGATTAGCTTTGGAAATTTTAAATGCATGGTTAAGTACTGATTATGAAGGTGGTAGACATGATGCAAGAATTCAAAAAGTTATGGCTTTAGAGGAGGAATAAAACAATGAGAGATACTGAAGTTTTTGAAAGTGTTGAGAGAGAATTAAACAGACAAAGAAATAATATTGAATTAATTGCTTCTGAAAACTTTGTTTCTGAACAAATTTTAGAATTAGCTGGAACTGTTTTAACAAATAAATATGCTGAAGGTTATCCTGGAAAGAGATACTATGGTGGATGTCAATTTGTTGATGAAGTAGAAGATTTAGCAAGAAATCGTTTAAAAGAATTATTTGGATGTGAGCATGCAAATGTGCAGCCTCATTCTGGGGCACAGGCAAATACAGCGGTTTATTTAGCTGTTTTAAAACATGGTGATAAAGTTCTAGGAATGTCTCTTGCTGATGGCGGACATTTAACGCATGGACATCCATTAAACTATTCAGGAATAAATTATGAATTTCATAGTTATGGAGTCACAAAAGAAACTGAAACAATTGATTATGATGATTTTAAGAGAAAAGTTGAAGATATCAAGCCAAAGTTAGTTGTAGCAGGGGCAAGTGCTTATTCAAGAACAATTGATTTTGAATTTATGGCTCGTATTGCTCATGAAAATGGAGCATTGTTTATGGTTGATATGGCGCATATTGCTGGTTTGGTTGCTGCTGGATTACATCCATCTCCATTCCCACATGCTGATATTGTCACAACAACAACTCATAAAACATTAAGAGGACCACGTGGTGGGGTCATTATGTGTAAAGAGGAATTAGCTGCTGATATAGATCGTGCTGTTTTTCCTGGTATGCAAGGGGGTCCATTAATGCACATTATCGCAGCTAAAGCTGCATGTTTCTATGAAGCATTACAACCTGAATTTAAAGACTATGCAACTCAAGTTATTAAAAATGCGAAGGCTTTTGAAGACTCTTTAAAAGAAGAGGGATTTAGATTGGTTGCAGATGGAACTGATAATCATTTGTTATTAATTGATGTGAAAGCAAGTTGTGGAATGAGTGGAAAAAAAGCTGAAAGATTACTTGATGAAATTAACATTACTGCAAATAAGAATGCTATACCTTTTGACACAGAAAAACCATTTAAAGCAAGTGGTATTCGTGTTGGAACACCAGCTATGACAACAAAAGGTTTTAAAGAAGAAGATTTCAAAGAAGTTGGAAAAATTATAGCTTATCGTTTAAAGAATGAAGAAACTGACGAAATTAAAGAAGAGTGTATAAAAAGAGTGAAAGCATTAACTGATAAAGTGACTATGTATCATGACTTCACTTATATCAAATAGAAAGAAGGACAAATTATGGCAACAACAATATTAAATCATCCTTTAATTGATCATAAATTAACAATTATGAGAAATAAAGATACAGGAACAAAAGAATTTAGACAGAACTTAGATGAAATTGCTATGTTAATGGCTTATGAAGTGACAAAAGGATTACCAACCAAAAATATCGAAGTCGTCACACCAATATGTCAAATGACAGGAAAAGAACTTGTAAGACCAATTATTCTTGTTCCTATTTTAAGAGCTGGTCTTGGTTTAGTCGATGGTTTCAAAACAATTATACCAACTGCAAAAGTCGGTCATATTGGAATGGCTAGAAATGAATCAACTTTAGAACCAGAGGAATATTATGCTAAATTTCCATCATGTTTAGATACTGCTGATGTTATTGTCGTTGACCCAATGTTAGCAACTGGTGGAAGTGCATCTGCTGCTATTGTCAATATTAAAAAACGTGGGGCAAAGTATATTAAACTGGCATGTTTGGTTGCTGCACCAGAAGGTATTGCAGTTATCGAACGCGATCATCCTGATGTTGATTTAGTTGTTGCGGCTTTAGATGAAAAATTAAATGAAAAAGGTTATATTGTTCCAGGTTTAGGGGATGCTGGTGATCGTCTTTTTGGAACAGATGAATAAAAAACGATGTTAAAAGACTTGGTCTATGCATTAGAATTAGGTTTAAGAGTTATAGGAACGTTCATTATATGTTCATTCGTAGGTGTTAAACTTGATCAGTATTTTCATAGTCAGCCAATTATATTATTAATATGTCTATTATTGGCTTTTGTCTATGTTATAAGATTATTGTTAGGAGTGGGTAAACATGAATGAGAAAACTGTATTAAAAAGTTCTATTTATGTCTTTCTTGTTGGATGTTTAGGGCTCGGATTACTAAGCTTATGTATTCAAAATATATCTTATATATTAGGGTTTATTTTGGGGTATATTATAAATATCATTGTCTTTTTAATGATTATGAAAATGTCTGAAGGAATATTAAAGTTTTCAATGTCTACTGCAATTATTGCAGTTATGTTTCTGGCAAAGTTAGCTTTATATGCATTAGGGTTTTATATATCTGTAAAATCACCATGGTTTCATTTACTCGGTGTATTTTTAGGATATATGGTTACCAAGGTAACAATATATGTAGAAGGATTTATTCATAAAGGAGGTGAAGTTGATGCTTAGTGCGACAATACTTTCTACAGTACATATTCAATTACAAGTTGAACTGGTATTCTCTTTAATTATAATGTCAGCGTTAATTCTATTCTTTGTATTTGCTGGGAAAAAGGTTATGGCAGCTGATCCGTTAGAGAAGCCAAAAGGTATTGTGTTAGTATGTGAAACAGGTATAGAGATGGTTTATAACTATATGAAATCAATCATGCCATCACGATTTGAGAAACGTTATTATCCTTATTTTGCGATGTTGTTTGTTTATTTAATTGTTGCTAATTTAAGTGGTTTGATTGGTTTTGATGCACCAACATCAAATTTTTCGATTACTTTGGCAATGACATTAATTACATTTACATTAATTCAGTATAATGCGTTAAAGAAAAAAGGTGGATTAACATATGTTAAAGAATTAATATGGCCACCTACCAATATACTTGGAGCAGTATCACCATTAATATCGTTATCAATGCGTTTGTTTGGTAATATATTGAGTGGAACAATTTTAATGGGACTGGTTTATCAATTTACTGGCTGGTTATCAAGTTTTATCTTACCAGTCAATATTTTGGGTCCTATTTTAGCACCTGTATTACATGCTTATTTTGATGTTTTTGCAGGATGTATTCAAACATTAGTATTTGTGACTTTATCTAGTATTCTGATATCAATAGAAGCAGAATAACTGGTGAAGAATAAAAAAACAAAAAATTATTTGGAGGAATAAAAAAATGACAGATTATGGTTTAATTGCAATTGCAGCAGGTATCGCTGTATGTGCAGGTTTAGGAACAGGAATTGGTGAAGGGATTGCAGCGAGTAAAGCAGTTGAGGCTGTAGGTAGAAATCCAGAAGCTGAAGGAAAAATTCGTACAATGATGATTTTAGGTATTGCTTTATCTGAAACAGTTGCTATTTATGGTTTATTAATTTCTTTCTTATTAATGTTCGTTTTCCCAAGCTTTATTGGATAAAAGTTGGAGAATGAGTAGATAAAGAAGGAGGAACAAGAAATGAATATTGATATTGCTGGAAAGTTATTTCCCAATATAACAACAGTTATTATTCAATTGTGTTCAACAGGAATAATGCTATTCTTTTTCAAGAAATTTCTTTGGACTCCTATGCAGGCTTATTTTGAAAAAAGAGCTAATTTCATTGAATCAACAATCAATGAAGCAAAGGAAATGAATGAAAAAGCAAAGACATTTATGGTAGAAAGCGAAGAACAGGCACGTGAATCTGCTAAAGAATATCGTGGAATTGTTGAAAGAGCAAAAGCCGATGCTTTAAAAGTCCGTGATGATATTGTAGCAGATGCGAAAAAAGAAGCTGCTAATAAATTACAACAGGCTGAAAGAGAAATTGAAGCAGAAAAACAACAAGCTAAAGAAGAAATGAAAGAAGAAATGGTTGGTATTGCAATAGAAGTTGCTGCAAAAGTTCTAAGTAAAGAAATGAATACCAAAGAAAATCAACAAATGGTTGAAGACTTTGTTGAAAAGGTTGTCAATTAATGGACATTATTGCAATGAGATATGCTGAATCATTATTTGATTTAGCAAAAGATGAAAAGACCATTGAGACTTATCAAAAAGATATCACAAAAATTCAAGAAGTTTTTGATAATGAAGAGATTGTGAAGTTCTTTAGCCATGTTGCATTACAAGATGAAATCAAAGTTGATGTCTTGAAAAAGAGTTTTGAAGGACAAGTCTCTTTATATGTCTATAATTTCTTATTGTTACTCATTAAGAAAAGAAGAATCAAATATATAAGAGAGATTTGTCAGCAGTTCCAATCTTTATGTAATGATTATTTTGGCATTAAAGTTGGTAAGGTAGTCAGCGCTTATCCTTTAGATGATAAGCAAGTTCAAAAGATTGAACACGCTATTGGTAGAAAAGAAGGAAAGAAAGTTAAGTTACGTGTGGTTATTGATGAACGTTTAATCGGTGGAATTAAAGTAGAAATTGATAATCATGTTTATGATGATTCACTTTCTTATAAATTAGAATCACTGAAACAAGAGTTATTGAGAAGGTAGGTGAAGGTAGTGGATCTAAGACCAGAT
Organism: Coprobacillus sp.; assembly: GCF_984815275.1. Taxonomy (NCBI): domain Bacteria; kingdom Bacillati; phylum Bacillota; class Erysipelotrichia; order Erysipelotrichales; family Coprobacillaceae; genus Coprobacillus; species Coprobacillus sp. The sequence continues at coordinate 9,896 of NZ_CFJNYH010000032.1, read as the reverse complement.
GAAATTAGTGCATTAATTAAAGAACAGATTAAGCATTTTAATGATCAGATTGAATCTAAAGATATTGGAACAGTTATGACGATTGGTGATGGTGTTTCACTTGTTCATGGCTTAGATAATGCTATGCTTGGAGAATTGTTGTTGTTCCCTGATGATGTTTATGGAATGGTTATGAATCTTGAAGAGGATAGTGTTGGTGCTGTATTACTTGGTAGTGAAGGAACTATTAAGGAAGGCGATGAAGTGAAACGAACAGGAAAAATTATTGAAGTTCCTGTTGGTGATGGTTTATTAGGGCGTGTTGTGAATCCATTAGGGCAACCAATAGATGGTCAGGGAGAAATCGTTTCTTCTAAAACAAGACCAATTGAAAGAGTTGCGAGTGGAGTTATGACAAGAAAGTCTGTAGACCAGCCTTTGCAAACGGGAATTACATCTATTGATGCTATTATTCCAATTGGTAGAGGACAGCGTGAGTTAATCATTGGTGATAGACAAACAGGAAAAACAGCTATTGCTATTGATACAATTTTAAATCAAAAAGGTCAAAATATTTATTGTGTGTATGTTGCAATTGGACAGAAGAATTCTACTGTTGCTCAAATCGTAGAGAAATTACGTAAGGGTGGAGCAATGGAATATACAACGATTGTTTCAGCAGGTGCAAGTGAACTTGCTCCAGTTCAATATATTGCGCCATATGCAGGGAGTGCAATGGCAGAAGAGTGGTTAGCACAAGGAAAAGATGTATTAATTGTTTATGATGATTTATCTAAACATGCCGTTGCTTATCGTACTGTCTCTCTCTTATTGAAGAGACCACCAGGACGTGAAGCTTATCCAGGAGATGTTTTCTATTTACATTCTCGTTTACTGGAAAGAGCATGTCGTTTAAATGAAGAAAATGGTGGAGGCTCAATTACAGCTTTACCAATTATTGAGACACAGGCGGGAGATATCTCAGCATATATCCCAACAAATGTTATTTCAATTACAGATGGGCAAATCTTCCTACAGCAGGATTTATTTAATGCTGGATTTAGACCTGCCATTGATACTGGATTATCAGTAAGCCGTGTAGGTTCTTCTGCTCAAATTAAAGCAATGAAGCAAGTCTCAGGATCATTAAAACTAGAATTGGCACAATTTGCTGAAATGCAGGCGTTTGCTCAATTTGGTAGTGATTTAGATGCAGCAACAAAGGCAACATTGGATCATGGTGAAAAAGTTCGTGAAGTCTTGAAACAGGCTCAATATTCCCCTCGTTCTGTAGAAGAACAGGTGATTTCATTGTTTGCATTAAAATATGGATTTACAAAAACAATCCCAGTGACAAAAGTATCACAGTTTGTTAGTGAATTATATGAAGAAATGAAGTTAAATCATGCAGATATGATTGAAGATATTCGTATTGAAAAAGCAATTAGTGAAGAACTTACAAAACAATTAAAAGAAGTCATGAGTGAGTTTGTAGAAAAATTTCTAAAAGTGAATAAGGAAGGATAGAACAATGGCTAGTAATATGCAGTCTATTAAAAGACGTATAAAGTCCGTTGAATCTACAAAAAAAATCACTAAAGCAATGCAACTTGTTGCCACTTCTAAACTTCAAAAGACTAGAAAACAATTAGAAGAACTCAAACCTTACTATAGTATGGTTCAAGAAACAGTTGCTGAGATTCTTGCCAGTAATAAGAATTTAATTGATAATCCATATTTGAAAGAGAATACTCAAGGAAAGACTGTTTATATTGCAATGACATCAAGTTTGGGGCTATGTGGTGGATATAATGCTAATGTTTTAAAAACGATTGCAAATGAGATTCATGATAATGATCTTGTTTATATGATTGGTTCTAAGGGAGCAGCATATTTAACACATAGACAGATTGAATTTAATCATGAATATTTACATTTAAATTCAACTATGGATTTTAGAGAAATTGTAAGACTTGTGGGTGAATTAACACAAATGTATAGAGATCAGGAGATTTCTAAAATTAAGATTATCTATACTCAATTTGTAAATAATCTTACATTCACACCAAGAGTTATCACACTATTGCCTGTTGATACCGCTGATTTTACAGATATTGAGGTCACAAAGAAATTTACTATCTTTGAACCAAGTCCAAGTGATGTACTCAATCATTTGATACCTATGTATTTACAGTCAGTAATATATGGTTATTTAGTAGAGTCAGTCACAAGTGAAAATGCATCAAGACGTGTGTCTATGGAAAATGCTACTGACAATGCTCAAGAATTAATTGAAGACTTATTGTTAAAATATAATCAGGCAAGACAAACAGCGATTACAAATGAGATATCAGAAATCGTTGCAGGAGCGAATGCTCAATAGAAAAGGAGGTGCCTTATGTCTAATATAGGTAAAATCGTACGTGCTGTTGGACCAGTTGTTGATATTGCATTTAATGCTGATTTTTTACCAGCTTTAAATACTGCGATTCAAATTGATAATCAGGGTGAATCGTTAACAGTGGAAGTTGCACAACATATTGGTGACGATATCGTACGTTGTATTGCAATGGGGCCTACTGATGGATTAATCAGAGGACTTGATGCAATCGATACAGGAGCACCTATTAGTGTACCTGTAGGAAATGAAACATTAGGAAGAATGTTTAATGTTTTAGGTCATCCAATTGATGGTAAAGAACCGTTGGATTCTCATGTGACGGCTATGCCAATACATAGAAGTGCACCTACTTATGCACAACAAAGAACTGAAACAGAAATCTTGGAAACAGGAATCAAGGTTATTGATTTAATTTGTCCTTATATTAAGGGTGGTAAGATTGGGCTGTTTGGTGGTGCTGGAGTAGGGAAAACAGTATTAATCCAAGAATTGATTAATAATATTGCAACTCAGCATGGTGGATTATCTGTCTTTGCAGGAGTTGGTGAACGTTCAAGAGAAGGTAATGATCTTTATTATGAGATGAAAGAGAGTGGTGTTTTAAATAAAACAACACTTGTCTTCGGACAAATGAATGAACCACCAGGATCTCGTTTAAGAGTTGCATTAACAGGACTGACAATGGCTGAGTATTTTAGAGATGAACAAAATCAGGATGTCTTATTATTTATTGATAATATCTTTAGATTTACACAAGCTGGTTCAGAAGTATCAGCTTTACTAGGACGTGTTCCTTCACAAGCTGGTTATCAACCAACACTGGCTACAGAAATGGGACAATTACAAGAACGTATTACATCAACAAAAAAAGGTTCAATTACATCAGTACAAGCAGTTTATGTACCTGCTGATGACTTGACTGACCCTGCTCCAGCCACAACCTTTGCTCATCTAGATGCAAAAGTTGTATTGGATCGTTCTATTGCAGCATTAGGAATATATCCAGCTGTTGACCCATTAAACTCATCATCACGAGCTCTTGATCCTTTAGTTGTAGGACAAGTTCATTATGAAGTAGCGCATGGAGTGCAACAGATACTCCAAAAATTCCAAGAATTACAGGATATTATTGCTATTTTAGGTATGGATGAATTAAGTGAAGAAGACAAGATAACTGTTGCTCGTGCAAGACGTATCCGTAATTACTTATCACAACCATTTACTGTAGCTTCTCAATTTACAGGAATGGAAGGAAAATATGTTCGTGTTGAGGATACTATCAGAGGATTTAAAGAAATCTTAGAAGGAAAATGTGACCATTTACCTGAACAAGCATTTCATAATGTAGGTTCGATTGAAGAAGCTATTGAGAAAGCAAAGACTTTAACTGATGAAAACGTTTAAGCTGAAGATAGTGACACCAAGAGGAATCTACAAAGAAACAGAAGTAGAGTTACTCAACTTAAGAACAACAGCAGGTCAAATTGGTATTCTTGCAAACCACTTGCCTCTTGCAAGTGGACTTGAAATTGCAGAAATGGACTATAAAGATGCGAATGGGCAAAGAAATAGATTTGCATTATCTGGTGGTTTTGTTTATGTCAATGAAGATGAAACCACAATTATTGCTAATGCAATAGAATCACCAGAAGAAATTGATTTACGTCGTGCTGAAGAAGCAAAACGTAGAGCAGAAAAACGTTTGCAAGATAAAGATGGCGATATTTTAAGAGCTGAAATGGCTTTGAGAAAAGCAATAACTAGAATACATGTTAAAAATGGGAATTAAGATTTGATTTGGTTCAAATCTTTTTTTCTTTCCTGCATTATAATGAAAATGAGCTGATTATGGAAATAATTGAACATATTGCAGATATTTAGGTAGAATGAAATAACTGAGATACATATAGAGATAAGGTTTATGCAGGATGAAAATTGAAGAGAGAAGTTAAGTAAGTATGTTGCAATGAGAAGTCATATAACATGAGAATCCTGAACAAAAAGAGTATCTAGAAAAATACAGGAGTATGAGATTATTAAAAAATTGAGAAAGAAAATAAGAAAAAAACCAGGATAAGTCTCAAAAGGATGATAATACAATCAATAATCTGTTAAACAAAATATAAAAAAGATTTGTTATTGTGTCGAAACATGTTAGAATAAAACTTGCGAGGATGTGAGATAATGGCAAAAAAGAAGAAATTAAAATTAAGAATAGACAGAGTTATTTTGGTTGCTATCATTGCAATAATAATCCTTTTTGGACTATATAAAGGAATTATGTTTGCAGTAGATCAGGTTTCTGGATTTTTTGCTAAAGAAAAGCCAGTACAAGTTGAACAAAAAGAGAAAGAATATATTGCAACAGTTGTTATTGATCCAGGACATGGAGGATATGATGCTGGTGCAAATACAAAAAATCTATTTGAAAAAGATATTACGCTTACAACTGCTAAAGCAGTTGGCAAATATTTAGAAAATCAAAATATTAAAGTTATTTATACAAGAACAGAAGATATTGAGTTACATGATGATAAAAAAACAGACTTGGAAATGCGAGCAGCAATAAGTAAAACAAATCAAGCTAAGTATTTTGTATCTATACATGTTAATGATTTTGATAAAACAACTGATGTTTCAGGGTTTGAAGTTTATACTAAAAATGATGAAAGTACAGCTTTAGCAACTTCTGTTGGTACATACATAGAAAAATTAAATTATTCTAAAAATAGGGGTATTCAAGATGGAAAGAGTTTGGTTGTTCTAAAAGCGAATACTGTCCCATCTATATTAGTAGAATTAGGTTATATTAAGGGAAAAGATTATAATTATTTGAGTGATAATCAAAAATTAGAACAGATAGGTGAAGCTATTGCAAAAGGAATAGTAGATCAAGTTCATAAAAAGTAGATATACTTATGGTAAGATGTTTTGAGATTAAAAATAATGATATGGAGTAAAAAGAAGAAGTTCATAATTAGCACTTCTTCTTTTCATTTACAAGATTGAGTTTATTTTAAAAAGTATTGTTGATATAGGAATTTATTAAGGATGTATGAGTATACATTAACTGTCGAATTATGTATAATAGAGATGAAGAAAGCTGGGATATTATGAAGATTAAAAAGAGGGTTTATATCATCATAGGAATTGCTATAGCTATTATTGGAGCAGTAATCTTTTTTATGTTTATGGATAGGCCTGTTGTTGAATTTAAGGATGATATTGGAAAGATTGAGATTAAAGGGGAGTATGATCCTAAAAGTTTTATTTCTCAGGTGAGAGGTCATGATATTGATGATATAGATGTTGATAAATCTCAAGTCAATATAGAAAAGATAGGTACATATGAATTGATCTATAAATTAAATGATAAGGAATATATTTTAAAGGTTGAAGTTGTAGATACTGTTGCTCCAACGTTTGAAGTCAATTCATTGGATATAGACCTTGGTAGGAATGTATCAGTAGAAGATATTGTTAAAAATATCAATGATCAAACTGAAACAAAATCATATTTTAAAGAAACATATGACTTTAGTAAAGAAGGAGAACAAGAAGTCATTGTGGTTGTTGAAGATGCAGGTGGTAACAAGACAGAAAAATCAGCGAATGTAAAGATTGTCAAAGATGAAGAAAAACCAACATTAAGCGGATTACATGATATAAGTGTTACTAAAAATGGTAAAATTAACTATTTAACAGGTGTTACAGCAAAAGATAATCGTGATCCGCATCCTCAAATTGATGTCAACTCATCTCAGGTTGATACAAATCAGGTAGGAGTATATAATGTTATATATACAGTTACTGATCGTTCAGGAAATAGCAACTCTTATACAAAAAAAGTCACTGTTTCTCAGAAATCAGTAGCAAATCATGGTCAAAGTGGAGATAAAGTTGTTTATCTGACATTTGATGATGGTCCATCTGAAAATACAGCACAAATATTAAATATTTTAGATAAATATAATGCCAAAGCAACATCCTTTGTGACAGGTAATGGACAAAAGTATAATAACCTTATTAAAGAAGCACATAATAAAGGGCATACAATAGGTCTACATACATATACACATAATTATTCTAAAGTATATGCTTCAGTTGATGCATATTTTAATGATTTGAATAAAGTAGGAAAAATGGTAAAGGGGTTAATTGGTTTTGTTCCTAAGTATATAAGATTTCCTGGTGGAGGTTCTAACATGGTTTCTAAAAAATACACACCAGGTATTATGAGTGTTCTTGTGTCAGAAGTGCAAAACAGAGGATATCAATATTATGACTGGAATGCAAGTACAGGGGATGCCAATGGAAACAATATTGCAGTTCATAAATTGGTCAAAGAAGCAACATCAAGTCATGCTCATAATATTATGATTCTTGCTCATGATACAAAGGCAAAATCAACAACAGTGCAGGCTTTACCAAAGATTATTGAATATTATCAAGGGTTAGGTTATACCTTTAAAGGTATAGATGATAATAGCTATGCACCACATCATAAAGTGAATAATTAAATAAGTAAGTTAATATAAAAAGCAGTTCAATTTGAGAGATTTTTGAACTGCTTTTAAGGTTTCGTTTACTTTTCAAATAGACGAATCATTTTTTCTTTAAATGTCGTATAAGGGTAATATCTAAATGGGAGATCAATCCATGTTGCTTTCTTAACAAGACTTCTCGTATGAGAGAAGGTTTCAAAACTCTTTTTGCCATGATATGAACCCATGCCACTATGTCCAACACCACCAAATCCAAGTTGGCTTGTTGCAAGATGGATAATGGTATCATTAATACATCCACCTCCAAAACTACAAGAGTTTAAAAGTTTGTTTTGAACATCTTTATGACTTGAGAATATATAGAAGGCAAGAGGTCTTTCTCTTTTGTTGATGAAATCTATGACTTCATCAATTGAATGATATGTGATAATAGGAAGAATTGGTCCAAAGATTTCTTCTTTCATTAAGGGATTATCACTATCAATATGATCAACAAGTGTAGGTTCAATCTTCAAAGTTTGTAGATTTCCTTTTCCTCCAATAATAATATCTTGATTTTCAAGAAGGTGGGTGAGTCTTTCAAAATGTTTTTGGTTAATAATCTTAACAAGTTGATCATTTTCAAGTGGGTTATCACCAAAGAATTCTAAAATATATTGTTTTATATAGTCTATAAACGGCTTTTTTAAGTTCTCTCTCACTAACAAATAATCTGGCGCGACACATGTTTGTCCAGCATTTAAAAACTTACCAAAGGCAATTCTCTTGGCAGCTAATTTTAAACTATGAGCATCATCAACAATACAAGGACTCTTTCCACCAAGTTCCAATGTCACTGGAGTTAAATAGCGACTAGCTTTAGCCATCACTTGTTTACCAACTTCAACACTTCCAGTAAAAAAGATATAATCAAAACGTTGCTCAAGTAATGCTATATTTTCTTCTCGACCACCCTCAACAACAGCTACATATTTCTCATGACAAGTTTCATGAATCATTTGTTTAATAATATGAGAGACATGAGGTGCATAGGCGCTTGGTTTAATAATAACAGTGTTTCCAGCTGCAATAGCACCAATAGCAGGTTCGATTGATAACATAAAAGGATAATTCCAGGGACTCATAACAAGTGTAACGCCATAAGGTTCATAAGTTTCATAACTAACTCCATAAAACTGAGCCAAGGGAGTCCATACTTTTTTATTTTTCGACCATCTTTTTATATGTTTTAATTGATAATTTATTTCACTTAAAACCAATCCAATTTCAGCCATATAAGATTCAGTAGCATGCTTATTGAGGTCTTTCTTTAAAGCTATTATAATCTTATCTTCATTTTGAGTTATCCATTGTTTTATGTTCTGAATTGTTTTTATACGCATTTGAATATTTTTCGTATCATGTGTCATAAAATATTGACGTTGGGAATCAACTAACTGTGTAATATCCATAATATTCCTCCTATTAATAGTTATTTTCATTATAGCGTAATTCGCATAGTCTTTCAAAACGATTTGTGTTAGAATAAAACAACAGGAAAGGGTGAAACAAGAATGAATGCAGTATATCATGAATATGACGAAAATCCAGTTCGTAAAACATTAAAACAAAGAAAGAAAAAGAAACTGAAAAGAAAAGTCAAAATCTTATTAGTATTATGTCTTTTGATCATACTTGCATTTTATTTAATAAGTGATTATTCAAAAGTAAAATCTATACATATAAGTGGTAATTCTCTTACTGAGAAAGAAGAAATACTTGAACATATTACAATCAGTCAATCATCATACTATATGTTTATGAATACTCATAAAATAGAAAAGCAAATAAAACTATTACCGGCTATTAAAGAAGCTACAGTTCAATGTGACTGGGTAGGGAATATAAAGATTGAAGTGCAAGAAGCACAGCCAATTGCATATGCAAAAATAAATAAAGATATATATGAAATTAATAATATTGGAAATATTATTAAAACGACTGATCAAGATAGAATAAGTTTATTAAAATCATTACCTTATGTCAGTGAATTTAAAGAGGAAAAATTACTAAAACAATTCGCTGAAGGATTCAAAGATGTTCCTACACTTATGCAAAATGAAATAAGTGATATCATATTGTCGCCACAACGTGGTGATGAAACAAGGTTAAAATGTTTATTGAAAGGAGATAAGATTTTGTACATAAGAATTGAGGACTTATCAACAAGACTTGATGATGAAATCTTCAATTATGAAGCATATAAAACAAAGTACAAAGATAAATACAGTTTCTCAATAGAAGGTATTCATTTATATCTTGAATAGAATTAATAAATTGTCTAAAAGATAAAAAAGCGTTAAAAATATATGAGATGATATTGACAATAAAAGTGATATTTGTTAAGGTTAAAGATAGAAAAAGCAAAGAACAGAAGAGATTAAAAGGATGTTTTAGAGAACTGATGGTTGGTGAAAATCAGGACAGAAATTTTATGAGAATGGTCTGGGAGCTGTTATCTTGAATAGTTAGAGATAAACGTTAACTGCGTTAAAGTAATGAGAGACACTTCGGTGTAAAAAAGGTGGTACCGCGTATTTAACGTCCTTTTATAGGGGCGTTTTTTTATTTGGAAGGAGAGAACAAACATGAAAAATCCAAAAGATTATTATTTAACAACAGCAATTACTTATACTTCAGGAAAACCACATATTGGGAATACATATGAAATTATATTAGCAGATGCTATTGCAAGAAGTAAAAGACAAGAAGGATATAATGTTTATTTTCAAACTGGAACTGATGAACATGGCCAGAAGATTGAATTGAAAGCGCAAGAAGCAGGAATCCCTCCTAAACAATTTGTTGATGAAAAAGCAGCGGTTGTTAAAAATATTTGGGATTTAATGGATTCATCATATGATAAATTTATGAGAACAACAGATGAGTATCATATTAAGCAAGTCCAAAAGATATTTAAGAAATTATATGATCAAGGTGATATTTATTTAGGACACTATGAGGGTAAATAT
>NZ_CFJNYH010000031.1:0-43635 GCF_984815275.1 Coprobacillus sp. | reverse complement strand
GGTAAAAGAGAAGAAAACTTGAAAAGAGCATGTCAGTTAGTTAAGAAGAAATACAAAGTAGACAACTTAGAATGGTTAAAAACATGCACATCTCAACAATTAGATTATTTATTTGATATGATTATTGATGATATAAATTATGATGAATTTAAAAAAATGATTTGTCATTATAATCAATAAATAATATTTCTATTATTTGTATATAACGAAAAGTGTTGATAAAATCAACGCTTTTTTTGTGTGTGAAATTTCACGGATAATGTGATAAATCATTAAGAATGCGCCTTGTCCCTAAGTCGTTGTAAAGTATTGAAACTTATTTTGTAAGGGGTTACTATAAACGTGCAAGAGATATCACAAGGGAGGAAAAACGATATGATGCAGAAAATTCAAAGGTTCGGTGGAGCGATGTTTACACCAGTCTTACTCTTTGCCTTTGCAGGGATAATGATTGGTGTTGGAACATTGTTTACAACTGAAGCTATTATGGGTAGTCTTGCAAGTACAGAGAGTTTATGGTATCAGTGCTGGAACATCATCTTGCAAGGTGGATGGACAGTTTTTAATCAATTACCATTAATATTCGTTGTCGGATTACCAATTGGGTTAGCTAAAAAACAACAAGCTAGATGTTGTATGGAAGCTTTAGTGCTTTACTTAACTTTCCAATATTTCTTAAGTACAATCTTAAGCCAATGGGGAACAACATTCGGAGTTGATTTTGCAGCTGAAGCTGGAGGAACAAGTGGTTTAACAATGGTAGCCAATATTAAAACTCTAGATATGGGAATGATTGGAGCATTAATGATTTCAGGAATTGTTATTTTCTTACACAATCGTTACTTTGATACAGAGTTACCAGAGTGGATGGGAACATTCAGTGGTTCATCATTTGTTGTGATTGTGGGATTCTTTGCTTTATTGCCAGTTGCTTTCTTATCAGCAAGTTTATGGCCTATGGTTCAATCTGGAATGAGGGCATTCCAAGGATTTATCACTGGAGCTGGAGCTATGGGTGTATGGATATTTATATTTATGGAACGTATTCTCATTCCATTTGGATTACATCACTTACTTTATTTCCCATTCTTTTATGATTCAGCTGTTGTTAATGGAGGAGTCTTCTCAACATGGGCTACACAATTACCAGAATTAGCAGCAAGCACTGAATCATTAAAAACATTAGCACCATATGCTTGGCCAACATTAACAGGATTGTCAAAAATATTTGGATGTCCTGGTATCGCTTTAGCATTCTATTTTACAGCTAAAGATAGTAAGAAAAAGAAAATTGCTGGATTGCTCGTTCCTATCACTTTAACAGCAATATTCTGTGGAGTTACAGAACCTATTGAGTTCACATTCTTATTTATTGCACCAGTCTTATTTGTTGTTCATGCAGTCCTTGCAGCAACTCTCGCAACTGTTGCATATATGTTTGGAGTTGTTGGGGCGATGTCAGGTGGATTAATTGAAATATCAGCATTAAACTTTATTCCATTAATGGCAGCACATTGGCCAACATACTTAACATTACTAGTGGTAGGTTTGGTATTTACAGGTATTTATTTCGTAGTCTTCAGATTCTTAATCTTAAAATTCAATTTTGCGACACCAGGTCGAGAAGAAGATGAAGAAATTACATTCCATAATAAAGCTGACTTTAAAGAAAAACAAGCGGCTCCTAAAGGAAGTTTGGCTTTTATGATTTTAGATGCTTTAGGTGGAAAAGACAACATTGTTGATGTCACTAATTGTGCAACTCGTCTACGTGTTAATGTAAAAGATGAAAGTTTAGTCAAAACAGATTCATATTTTAAAGGCATTGGGACACATGGTATCAAAGCAACCAAAACAAATATTCAGGTTATTGTGGGATTAAAAGTTCCAAGCGTTAGAGAAGAATTTGAAGGGTTCTTATAAAGAAAGAGGGTAGTTAAAATGGCTCGAAAGAAAAAAATAGATCTAAAACTTAAGAAATTAAATCGTTATTTCATGATTACAAAAGTGTTCTTAGCATTGACTCCTTTAATATGTTATTTATATATTTCGCTGAAAGCCTCAATGAATGCGATGAGTTTTCAAGAAGTTCTTAGTCAAGATCCAAGTATCACAGTGATTTTCTTAATTGCTATGTTAAATCCTTATATTGCTTACCTAGTTCAATTAATTCAAAAGAATTTAATCAAAGGAAATATAAAATTTGCAATTATAAATATGGCATTACTGTTGATAGCACAAGCCTTAACAATGAATTTATTCTATTTCACTATGTTGTTATATGTTTTCTATCGAGCTATTCAATACTATGATATTCCAGTTTTGAAATCAATAAAATCATCAACAATCAAGCAAGCTCTCTATAATGGTGGAGGAAGTTTACTTGTTATGTTGATAAGCTGTATTAGCTTATTTGCAACTATAAGATTAATGTAAAAAAATGGAGGAGAAAGAAAATGGAAGAAAAAAAATATTCAATTACAATTGCTGGTGGAGGAAGTACATTTACACCAGGGATTTGCTTATTATTATTAGAACACATGGATCGTTTCCCAATTAGAAAGATTCAATTCTATGATAACTTTAAAGAAAGACAAGAAACAATCGCAAAAGCTTGTGAAATTTATTTAAAAGAAAATGCACCTGAAGTAGAATTTGGTTACACAACAGATCCAGAAACTGCATTTACTGATGTAGACTTTGTGATGTGTCATATCCGTGTTGGGTTATATGCAATGCGTGAAAAAGATGAGAAAATCCCATTAAAATATGGTGTTGTTGGACAAGAAACTTGTGGGCCAGGAGGTCTTGCTTATGGTATGCGTTCAATTGGTGGAGTTATTGAAATTCTAGATTATATGGAAAAATATTCTCCTAATGCTTGGATGTTAAATTATTCAAATCCTGCTGCTATTGTTGCAGAAGCAACGAGAAGATTACGTCCTGATTCTAAAATCTTAAATATTTGTGATATGCCAATTGATTTAGAAGAGAAAATGGCTTCAATGATTGGTTTAAGTTCAAGAAAAGAATTAGATGTTGGATACTATGGTTTAAATCACTTTGGTTGGTGGCATTCAATTAAAGATCAAAATGGAAATGATTTGATGCCAGAAATTAAAAAACATGTGGCTGCCAATGGATTTGCTGATGCATTATCTAAAACAAATCAACATGTTGAACAAAGTTGGATAGAAACATTTTCTAAAGCAAAAGATGTTTATGCATTAGATCCAGATACAATTCCAAACACTTATTTAAAATATTACTTATATCCTGATTATGTTGTTGAACATTCAGATCCAAATCATACACGTGCTAATGAAGTTATGGAACATCGTGAAAAGAATATCTTTACGATTTGCCAAAATATTATTGATAAAGGAACAGCAAAAGATGGTGGATTTGAACCAGATGCTCATGCTGAATATATTGTTGATTTAGCTTGTGCACTTGCTACAAATACAAAAGAAAAATTCTTATTGATTGTTCCTAATGAAGGAGCAGTTGAAAACTTTGATAGAACTGCAATGGTTGAAATTCCTTGTTATGTTGGTATTAATGGATATGAAAGAGTTGTTCAAGGTGCTATTCCTCAATTCCAAAAAGGTTTAATGGAACAACAGGTTTCTGTAGAAAAATTAGTTGTTGAAGCATGGATTGAAGGTTCTTATCAAAAGATGTGGCAAGCAATGACTTTATCAAAAATTGTTCCAAGTGCTAAAGTTGCTAAACAAATTTTAGATGAAATGATAGAAGCAAATAAAGATTTCTGGCCTGAGTTAAAATAATATGGGATTCTTTAAGAAAAAAACAAAAGCACTTTATGCAATGGCCAATGGTCAAAGTATTGCTATAGAAGATGTACCTGATGAAGTTTTTGCAACAAAGATGATGGGTGATGGTATTGCTATTCAGCCTAAAGAGGGGAAAATCTACGCACCATGTAATGGAAAAGTCACAATGGTTATGGATAATACAAAGCATGCTGTTGGAATTGAAAATGAGGATGGAATGGAAATTCTTATTCATGTTGGTTTAGATACTGTCAATCTCGAAGGCGAGGGGTTCGACACCTTTATTCAAGTAGGCGATGAAGTTAAAATTGGGGATTTATTGATTTCATATGATAAAGCTGGATTTGAGCAAAAAGGGATTAATGATATTACAATGCTTGTGATTGTAGATCCTAAAGATTATAAAATAACTGAATATTGTAGTCATCAAGATGTTACTATTCAGACATCAGCTATTATAAAATATAAATGAGCAAACATATGTTTTGCTCATTTTATCTTAAAATTCTGTTATTTATCTTAAAATCAAGGTATAAAAAAATATTTTCTTTCTTTAGAATCATTATAGATGGAGGGAGAAAAAATGAATAAGAAAAAAACTTGGATAGTAGGAATTGTGTGTATGTTGATTCCAATTCTTCTTATAACTATAGTTTTTATTTTTGTATTTCAAGGAGTCGCAACTATGGGAGAGAATGAAATCATACACAAAACAAAGAACTATGAAGAGATATCTGTAACTTCAATGAAAGAAACAACTGTCTTTTTTGGTGATTCTATCACAGAATTATGTCCTGTTGAAGATTTATATTCCATATACACTAAACAGACTGGTATACCTGTTATTAATCGTGGAATCAGTGCTGAAACAACTTCAACGATGCTGACAAGAATTGATAAGACTGTACTTGTTATGGAACCTAAAAATCTTGTTATGTTAATGGGAATTAATGATATTTCTCAAAAAGTCGATAATCAACAGATAGTTAATAATATTCACAAGATGATCACTTTGACAAAACAAAAAAGTCCTCATACACATATCATTTTACAGGCTGTTTATCCTGTTAATAAAAGTGAAAGAGAATCTTTATATGATCAATTTCAATTAAAGGATAGAGATAATGAAACAATTAACTCATTAAATAAAATGCTTGAGGAACTTGCTACAAAAGAAAATATTACTTTTGTCAATGTCAATTCTTATTTGATGAATGAGAATGGAGAATTAAAGAATGAATTTACATTTGATGGGTTGCATCCTAATATGCAGGGATATCTTGCTATCAGAGATGCTATTATGCAAACTTTGAGATAGTGAGATCAATGATCTTTGAGATGTGATTGCTGATATTGTTTAGGAGTCATAAGTTTATATTTTTTAAAGATTTGAATAAAATTACTTTGTGAACTATAATTTAATAAGCAACTAATTTCAATATGACTTTTATTTGTAAATAGTAGTAAACGGGCAGCTTCGTCTGCCTTTTTTCTTTGAATATAATTGGTAACTGTCTCACCAACTTCTTTTTTGAATGCAACAGAGAGATAACTCTCTGACAATCCTTTATGTTCTACTAAATTATGTAAAGAAAGTTTATCATATAAATGTGTATCAATATAATGTATACATTTATAAATGTGGAGTGAGTAATGTTCTTTCTTAGCGTTATTCATTTGCTGATAGAAATCATAAATAGATTGCTGAAAAAGAACAATGAGATCATGAGCATTATGAATAGAGGATAATTTATTAAGAATGGAATCAGATAAAGAAAATGCTAATTCACTAGAAACTCCTTCTTGTATATTTATACGTGTTAATAGAGTTATGAAGCTGATGAACTTATAATTTAAATCCTGTAAGATATTTTGGGTTAATCTTTGAGATTCAAAAACATCTATTTCTGATAATAATGATTTTACTTTATAAAAATGACCGTCTTGATATGCTTTTAATAAAAGTTGTTCAAAGTGATAATAATCAGGAGTTTCTTGTGTTATACGACGATGTGTTAAAATATCGTCTTTTTTCTGTATCTGTTTTTTGTTGATATAGTCAATATGGATATCTTGTAAGGACAGGTATTGATGTGTACATATTTCATAAAGCATTTTTATAAAACTTTGAAATGTCATGAGATGGAGCGAAGCGATGTGCGAACGAATCATTGACTCAGGAATAATCTGTGTCCAACTATCAGGGAGCAGTTGTTGTGAATTTTGTAAATCATTGAGTATACAGGAACATACAATCATATATGTTTGTTTTTCAAAGGTAACTTGTAAACGTGCATAAGCAACACGATGATCATAGACAAGAATATGAGCATGATGATGTGTCATTGAAAAAACATCATGCAGAAACTCTCTTAAATCTATCATTGTAATTTGAGGATGAATAAGCTGTAACTGTTCATCAAAAATGGCACAAGGGATATGCTGAGTGTTATATAATTCATCAATAATTGAGATAAGTGCATCCATTTTAAACTCCTTAATTAATAATAAAATAATGATATAGACAAAAAAATATAAATATAAATGAAATTATAGTTATTATATACTAAATGCATTAAAAGGGCAATGAAAACACTTACATGATGAGAGAGGAGGCTTTATTAATTGAAATAATGATATGAAAATAAATTTTCAATTTACTGTTTAAAACAATATCCACAAGGAAAGGGGAAAGAAATATGGTGTTAAATAAGAGAAAGAAAATAATTATTGGAGGCGCTACAGCAGCTGTTTTGATTGTAAGTAGTGTTACAGGTGGTGGTATGGTTTTGAATGCATTGCAAAGGGGGACTGGTCAATTGAATGATGGGGCAGTTGCCTTAGAACAAGGAGCAGAAAAAATTGTTAATGGTGCCTCAACATTAAAAGATGGCAGTCAAGGTTTATATACAGGAATTGAGCAATATACTCAAGGTGTCAGTGCATTAGGTGAAGGGACTGGGCAGCTTCATGAAGGGATGAAAAAGTA
This sequence comes from Coprobacillus sp., assembly GCF_984815275.1. NCBI lineage: Bacteria > Bacillati > Bacillota > Erysipelotrichia > Erysipelotrichales > Coprobacillaceae > Coprobacillus > Coprobacillus sp. The sequence goes on along the minus strand of NZ_CFJNYH010000031.1, from coordinate 36,849 downwards.
TACAGGAGCAGTATCATTATTGAAACAGGGTGCAGATGGATTATACAATGGCGTGTATGGATACACAACTGCAGTCAATGGGATGCATCAAGGGATTCAAGTTCTTGATCAAGGTGCATCTGTTTTAGAGCAGGGAATATCTGGTTTGTCTAATGGAGCAGGGAAATTGAGTGATGGGACAGAAACATTGAATGATGGTATGAAGATGCTGGATGAGAATTCAAAAGCACTTTTGGCAGCACCTGATATGATAGTTGATGGTTTAACACAATTAAAACAAGGATTGAATGTTGTTCCTAGCGAAACAGATATTCAAAAATTGATGCAAGGCTCTACAACTGTGAAAACAACTATCAATGGAATGAGCCAAGTTGCAACTGGAATAGATACTACTGTTTTAACATTACAAACAACAATTAATGGTTTAAAACAAACAGCATATAGTTCACAGGAATTAAATCAGTTTGCACAGTTATTGGTTACTGATCCAGGTACAGCTTTGTCTTTGCCTAATGCTCAAGGTATGATTCAAGCAATGGCAGGTGCATATGTCACAACCAGTACAGCATTAGATGGAGCTTCTACAACTATCACAGGTATGAAAAACTATACAAGTCAGTTATCCACTGGTCTGTCGCAATTGAATCAAAATTATCAATATATTGATGCAGGTGTCCAAGCATTAGCAGTATTACCAACAGCTGCTAAAGCCTTAGAACAGGGAATGAATGGGATGATAGGAGTTATCCAAAAAGAAAAAGATGGTATTGTGACATATGTACAAGGAGTGAAAACTGCTTATCAAGGAACAATGGCATTAAATAGTGGAGCAAAGGAATTAAAAAATGGAAGTGAAACATTGGATAATGGAGCTAAAAAACTAACCTTAGGAATTCATGAACTTTATAATGGTTCAAGTCAATTAAGTCAAGTTGGAGGTTCTCTTAAAGAAGGATCATTAACATTAATGCAAAGCTTAGGACAATTACATCAAACAAGTACACCTTTATTAATGGGAATGAATACACTTTATGTAGGTATTCAAAAACTAGATGAAATCAAAGCAGGTCTTTTAAAAGGAGCATTAGCGATTAAAGATGGGAACTCTGGAGTTAATGATGCTATGAATGGTCTTTATGAAGGGATTAAGACTTTGAAAAAAGGAACAAATCAATTATATTCTACTGTTGGTGGAAAAGAATAGATATTTTAATGGATATGTGTTTTCGTATACAAATACAATCATTGATGCAAGAAAGATTCACAAGTGAATGAAACAACAAAGCACTTGGTAAAAGTTTAGATCAACTTGTTGAGATATCTTAACAAAAATCAATTATATCTTTTAATATAAATAGTTGAATGTTTATTTCATTCAACTATTTTCTTTAATAGATGATTCTTTTTAATACATCAAAAATAACAGCTGTTTATGAAATGGCTTAATACTTATCTTTTCTAATTATCTTAAAATTATAATATAAATATGAAGATAATGATAAAAGTCTATGAGAGAGTCTGTTAAACTCTTTTTATAAGAAGGAGGTATTTATTATGATAGGTATCGCTTTGTATCCAGATAAGACAACATTTAAAGAAGATGTTGCATACTTAAAACGAGCTCAAAGATACGGTTATCAAAAAGTATTTATGAGTATGTTACAAATTGATATTCAAGATCCTAAGAAATCTATTCGTAGATTAAAGGAAAGTATGGCTTTTGCGAATGAATTAGGAATGCTTGTGATGCTTGATATTCATCCAATGGTTTTTGATTATCTAAAAATGAAAGAAGATGATTTATCTTACTTTCATGATATAGGTGTTAAGATTTTAAGATTAGATAGTGGATATAATGGAAGAACAGAAGCCATGATGACACATAACCCTTATGGAATCACAATTGATGTGAATATGAGCAATGACACTCATTATTTCAATCTTATCCAAGATTATCTTCCACAATATCAAAATTTAAGTGCTTCATTTAACTTTTATCCACAACGTTACACAGGTTTATCATTGGAAACATTTCAAAGCTGTTTAAGACATTTTAAAAATGCGCATATCCAAACTGCTGCCTTTATCACATCACAAACTGCACAAGTGACACCATGGGCTATATCAGATGGACTTTGTACTTTAGAAGATCATCGAGATCTTCCAATTGATATACAGGCTAGACATATGAAGATGTTGAAATGTGTAGATGATATCATTATAGGAAATGCATTTGCAAGCGAAGAAGAATTAAAGATAGTACAAAAAGTTATGTCAACATCAGTAGATTATCTTCATGTTACTTTTAATGAAGATGCAAGTGAGCAAGAAAAACAAATGGTCTGTACAATTCATGATTATCGTGGTGATGCTTCTGAATACATGATTCGTTCATCACATCATAAACAAAAATATGCCAAAGAATCAATTTTGGCACATCAGCATATCAGAAATATTCAAAGAGGAGATATATTGGTATTAAATGATAATTATGGTCAATACAAAGCAGAGATTCAAATTGCGTTAAAAGATAGAGCTGGTGATCCAAGAATTAATGTTGTTGGAAGAATCAAAGAGGATGAGATGTTGTTGCTGGAACAGTTAAAACCATTTCAAACATTTGAATTAAAAGAGGCATTATTATGAAATATTATGCAGGTATAGATATTGGTGGAACTCATATAAAAATGGGAATCATTAATGAAGAAGGGAAAGTATGTCTGAGTAAGAATGAAGAAACAGCTAAAGAAAGAGAAGCTCTTATGCAGCAGGTGAAAGACTTTCTATTGAAACATTCAGATTATTCTATCCAGGCAGTTGGTATTAGTACGCCTGGGATTGTGAGAACTGATGGATATATGCAAACCAGTGGAGCAATCAAATGTTTTTTCCATCGCAATATGAAAAAAGAATTTGAAGAATATTTAAACTTACCTGTTGTTATTGAAAATGATGGGAAAGCAGCTGCTTGTGCAGAAAAATGGCAGGGAGCAGCAAAGGATATTGATAATTTCGTATGTTTGACATTAGGAACAGCGATTGGTGGTGCTATCTATATTCATGGAAAACTTTATCGTGGATTTGGTGGTTTAGCTGGAGAATTTGGAATTTCTTTAGCAGGACATCAAAAAGGTCACTATGATGAACAGTCATTTTCTTACCATGCAGCTACAGTTGCAGGACTCTGTCGTCATTATAGTTACCGTGTTCATGAACGTGTTTTAGATGCACAGGAAATTATGATTCGAGCAAAGCAGGGTGATACAATTGCTGAAGAATGTTTAAAAGAGTTTTATCATAGTGTGGCTGTATTACTCATGAATATTGCTGTGACGATTGCACCAGAAGTGATTCTTATTGGAGGTGGAATTAGTTCAAATGGTGATGTTATGAAAAATATTATTGCAGATTATCAGCAAATCTGTCAGGATTATCATGTTTTAAGCCTGGTTAATATGCCACGTATTCAAACATGTTATCTTCATAATCAGGCAGGAATGATAGGGGCAGTGGCACCATTCATGAAAGATGTAAGAATGTGAGTATTGCTTATATAACTTTGAAAACACACCATATTTTGTTATGAATGAATAGCCTTGTCTTTCCTGGTTGTTTTATGAAACTTGTAAGAGTGATATTTTCAAGATAGACAATAAATCAAGAATATCAAATGGTGATGAGAAATATAATGTTTATATTTTAGACTAACTACAAATCTTATTATTTTAGTTTCATTCATTTGAACAACTATAAATATTTAAAATTCATATCACGATAAGCTTTGGGGGTTTGACCTGTGACATGTTTAAAGCGCTGAGTAAAATGACTTTGACTTGTAAAATTCAGTAAAGTACTTATTTCCTGGTAACTATGATCTGTAAATAGGAGAAGATGTTTTGCTTCTTCTATTTTTTTATTTAAAAGATATTGTGAAAAAGTTAATCCTAATTCCAGTGTAAAACGAGAGGAAATATAAACCGAAGAGTGTCCTGTTGTATCCTCTAAATCTCGTAGTGTAATTTTTTCATAAATATGTGTATCAATATAACGAATACATTGATTGATAAGGGATGAACATTGCTTAGATGTGTGATGAATCAGTTCAATAAATTCATAACTGGCATATTTTATATATTTTAAGCATTCTTGAGATGATCTCATATTGGGAAGGTTTTGAATCAGTGAGTCTGAAAGACTAAAGGCACTATCTAATGGAACGCCTTCATCAATCGCAAGACGTGTTAAAAGAGCTACAAGAGAAATAAATTTGATTTTAATTGTATCTAATGAATTATCAGCAAGATGAACAGTATAGGTTTTATCAATTGTCTTAAAAATCCAATCAATTTTATCTTTACGTCCCCGTTTTACATAATCGAGAAAACGCAGCTCAAATTGATAAGAGTCACGTGTTGCATCTTCACTGCGACGTTCATAAAGATTCTTTTCAAAGATTTCTTTAGGCGTCAGCTTATCATGATTAATGCGTAGATATTTGATTGGAATCTGATTTTCATTTAATGAATGTGTTGTGAGTAAAGTATAAATATTTTGACAAAAAGATGTAAAACTTTCTGTTGATTCACTTGAAATACGATAAGTTAATTCTTTCATATATTGATCTTTAATCTGTGAACCTAAGACAAAACAGGGACCAATGAGAATACGATATGTTTCTTGATTTATAGGGTAAAGAAAAGAGGCACCAAGAAACTGATAATTATTAGTGATATGTAAGGGAAATTCATCATTGATATAAAGATATTGCAAGTCTTGACGATAATGAAATAATGGGGAGTATTCAGGAAAAATGAGTTGATCATCTTTCACGATAGAAAAAGGAATATAAGTTCTTTGATAAAAACAATCAAAGATATTTTGTAATGTTTGTAAATTCATAGAAACCTCCTTAAATATCTAATATAAATATTAAAATAATGATATATTGCATGTGAGAACTATTATATAATGAACATGCAATAAAGTAAAGCGTTTACAATATATGGCCATATCGATGTGACTTTACAATTGAAGAAAGGATTGAAAAAGATGAACAAATTAGAACAAATCATTAATGATAAATTAATGCCATTAGCTGAGAAATTAACAAAGAACAAAATCTTAGGGGCATTAATGGAAGGTTTTATAAGAACAAGTCCTATTACTTTAGGAATTGCATTGATTACAATTGTAGGAAATTTCCCTGTGCCAGGGTGGACACAGTATTTAGAAAGTATTGGAATTATGCAGCATGTCAATGCCATTACCAATGGCGCAACTGGTGTTTTAACGTTGTATGTCATTTATTCATTAGCTATGGCTTATGCAAGTCGTATTGGAACAAATGAAAAGAATTCTGCAATTATCTCTTTAGCTTTCTTTATTATGATTATGCCTCAAACAATGACAACTTCTGCTATGCAGGATGGAAAATTGGTTGAATCAACAATCAATGCCTTAAAATTGGATTATTTAGGAGGACAAGGTTTATTTATTGGAATGATTATTGCTTTGGTTGTGACAAGATTATATGCTTACTTATCTTCTAAGAACTTATCATTCAAATTACCAGATACAGTTCCACCAATGGTTTCTCAATCATTATCCCCTGTCTTTGTTGTAACAATTATCTTTGTCTTAGCGTTTATTATTCGTGTTGGATTCAGTTATACATCTGCAGGAGATATGATTAATTTCTTTATTCAGGTTCTTAATGCACCATTGATGTCATTAACGGCCAGTCCATTATCTATTATTATCATTATGGGATTGCTTGCTATTCTATGGTTCTTTGGTATTCACAATGCAGTGTTACAAGGACCTTTAGGAGTTATTAGTTTGACAATGGTCATGGGAAATATTACTGCTTATCAAAATGGTCAAGAGTTACCTTATTTATTACCATCAGTCATTTATGGCGGTATGATGGCATCAGGATTCTTAGGTCTTATTATTATGAAAATGTTTAAAGGAAAATCAGCAAAATTTAAACAATTAGCAAAATTATCTTTTATTCCCTCAATATTCAACATTACAGAACCAATTATGTTTGGTATGCCAATTATCTTAAATCCAATGTTCTTCATTCCACAATGCTTTACACAAATTATTTGTGGCTTTGTGACATGGGGATTAGTTGCAACAGTCTTACCTATTAACTTAAATCCTACAATGGCATTATTACCTTGGACAACACCAATCTTTATTAAAATGCCTTTATCAGGAGGTTTAAATTATACAATCTTAATGGTCATCTGTTTTGCAATTACATTCTTAATGTGGTATCCATTCTTAAAAGTCGCTGACAAAAGAGAATATGAATTAGAGCAGATAACTGCTGCTCAAAAATTAGAAAATGAATAATTGGATCACATGGTGGGCAAGAGCACAACGAGGTGTTGGCTTCATGCCAGAAAAATGTCCACCACAAATTCAAATTGATATTCATGACATGCCAAGGTGTATAGCACTACGTTTCACATTTGGGACATGTTATGATTGTCAGCCAGTAATCATTAAGAATGTTTATTGTTATTGTGATAAGAGTCAAAAGATACCTGTTACTTTTAAAGGGCAAACAAGGTATCAATTGCAACCTCAGCAGATGTTAACTACAGATGAAATCAGTAGCCTTGATTTTACTGGAGATGTTCATCTGGTTTATGAGATTGAAACCAATGATGATTATCTCTGTGCATCAGGCTTTGGATTAGAGTCATATGACAATATGACATCTTCTTCTCCACTGATTTATCTTTTAAGAAGTATTGATATTTCTGGGTCAGCGCTTAAAGGATGTATTGTTGCTTTTGGAGATTCTATTACAGAACAGGGACACTGGACAACATCACTTTCTCAAATGTTAAAAGAGCGAGGATATGCTTTATTACAGTTAGGGATTGGTGGAAATCGTCTATTGCGTGAACTAGAGAATGTCAATATTACAAAAGAATATCATGAAGATATTCATTTAAAACATAAAATTTACACTCAAATTCCTCTTGATAAACAATGTTTTGGAAAACCAGGAATCAAAAGATTTTATGAAGATGTATTGACTTGTCATTCATGTCAGGCATTAATTTTGGCTATTGGTGTCAATGATCTTTATCAGCCAGGAACATTCTGTGCAAATATTCAGGAATTTCCAGCCTTTGAAGATATGCTGCATGGTTATCAGTATATTCAAACATTATTTCCAAGTGAAAAAACATTGGTATTGGGGATGACATCTTTTATGGCAGCTGAAGCATCTTCTATAGCAAAAGAGAAATTTCGTCAGCAGATCAATGATTGGTTGGCTAAAAACTATGTACATTATCTTTCTTTTGATGAATGGCTATTAAATGAATTTCAGCAAATCAAGAATGAATATCATAATGGTGATTATCTGCATCCTAATGAGGAAGCAGGTAAAATTATGGCACAAAATATAATGAAGAAATTGGAGGTATTGATATGTGGATAATCATAATAACAATTTTATTATTCTTTGTTTATATCTTCGTATTGACACCTTATCCATTTGTCTGGCTCCTACGTTTTAAGAAAGAAGAACAAACAGAAAAGGGGCCAAAAAATATCAATGAAATCAAGACTGGGTTGATAATCAAGACCAACCTCCCTTATCCTTCTGCCTATCCCCAGTCTACCTTTGATTTCTATTATGATCCTCTGACACCTGTAAGACATGTGATTGTCTGGGTTCATGGGGGATCATTCATTTCTGGAACAAGTGCCGGTATGAAAAATTTTGGACCAATGTTAGCAAAACAAGGATATGCTGTATGTGCAATGAATTATGCTTATGCACCACGATATTCATTTCCAGTCCAAATTCGTCAAGTGGATGAAATGTTATGTTATGCAAAAACGTTTATGTTAGAGAACTATCAGATTAATTTAGAGGGTGCTTTTTTAGGTGGCGATTCAGCTGGAGCAAATATTTCAGCTTGTTATGCAACAATGGATGCCAATGAAACATTAGCAAGTCAAAGCAAAGTAAAACTTCATAATTCTTTACCTATTCAAGGATTGCTATTATTCTGTGGACCTTATGATTTCACAGAAGATTTACAAAAAGAAGAATTTAGACAGTTAAAAACATTTTTAAAATATATTGGGTGGTCATATCTTGGACATAAATCATGGATGAAAAGACAGGAAAAAGTTCTGGCATCACCACTTATCAATATTAACAGTCATTTTCCTCCAGCCTATATCTGTGATGGGAAAAAATTCTCATTTATGTGGCAAGGGAAAAAATTAGTCAAAGTTTTAGAAGAAAAGGGGATTGATGTGAAAAGTCGTTTTTATGATGATATGCCACATGAATTTCAATTCAATTTTGTCAAATATCCAGAAGAATCTAAGCAGGTTTTTAAAGAGAGTGTTGCTTTCTTGGATAGGATGACAGGAAAGGAAAAGAAAGAATGTTAAAGGAAAATTTTTTATGGGGTGGAGCCTTAGCTGCCAATCAGTGTGAAGGCGCCTATAATGAAGACGGGAAAGGTCTTTCAATTATGGATATTATCACAGCTGGAGATAAAGATCATCCTCGTCAAATGACAATGGATATCAAGGAAGATTGTTATTATCCAAATCATGAAGCCATTGATTTTTATCATCGTTATGAAGAAGATACAGATTTATTTGCGCAAATGGGATTCAAATGTTTAAGGGTTTCGATTGCCTGGAGTCGTATTTTTCCTCATGGTGATGAAGAGGAACCAAATCAGAAAGGTTTAGCATTTTATGACCGTTTGTTTGAAACTCTTCATCAAAAAGGAATAGAACCAGTTGTGACCATTTCCCATTATGAAATGCCACTAGAGCTTGTTAAAAAATATGGTGGCTGGCGTAATCGGAAATTAATTGATTTTTATGTTCATTATGCCAAAACATTATTTGAACGTTATCAGGGTGTTGTGAAATATTGGATGACATTTAATGAAATCAATAGTACAATTCATATTCCTGCCATTGCTGGTGTGATTATTAAGGCAGATGAAGATGAAAAAAGTATTGCTTATCAGGCTTTGCATCATCAATTTGTTGCAAGTGCCAAGGCTGTTAGACTTGCACATTCTATTGATTCTCAAAACCAGGTGGGGTGTATGGTAATGACAACTGTGGGTTATCCGCAAACACCACATCCATTAGATGTTGCAGCTGCACAAAACTATTTACGAGATGGGACATTGTTTTTCTGTGATGTCCATGTGCGTGGACATTATCCAGCTTATTTTAAGAGTTATGGTGTGAAGATTAATGTGACGAAAGAAGATCAGGAAATTTTGTCACAGGGATGTGTCGATTATATTGGGTTCTCTTACTATTCATCACAAGTTGTTTCACGTAATAATAATGGTGAAGAAACTCAGGGAAATATTGTCAAAGGCCTTAAAAATCCTTATTTAAAAGCCAGTGAATGGGGCTGGCAAATTGATCCTCAAGGTTTGTCTTTCTTAATGAAGGAACTGTATGAGCGTTATGAAAAGCCATTATTTATTGTTGAAAATGGTCTAGGATATGATGATCAGTTAACAGAAGATGGATGTATTCATGATGATTATCGTATTGATTATTTACGTCAGCATTTAGATATGATGAAGAAAACAGTTGAAGCTGAACATATTGATTTGATGGGTTATACAGCGTGGGGACCTATCGATATTGTAAGTGCAGGAACTGGTGAGATGAAGAAACGTTATGGCTTTATCTATGTTGATAAAGATAATCAGGGGAATGGAACTTTAAAGCGTATCAAGAAAGATTCTTATTATTGGTATCAAAAAGTCATTGCAACGAATGGAGAAGATTTATCATGAAGTATTTAAGTATAGATGCAGGTGGAACCTTTATTAAATATGCATGGTTAGATGAAAAAGCTAATATATTATCACAAGGGAAAAAACCAACACCACGGACAACGAAAGAAGATTTTCTAGCAGTCATTAAGGAAATATGGGGTCATGAAAGTGATGAAAAAGGTGGTATCTGTTTATCGTTACCAGGAACAATCAATACCAAAACAGGTTTCGTACATCAGGGTGGTTCTTTGACTTATCATCATCAGTTAAATATTAAAAAGTATTATGAAGATGAATTGCATACTCAAGTGGAAGTTGAAAATGATGCCAGATGTGCAGCCCTTGCTGAAATGACAAGTGGACATATGCAAGGTATTCAAAATGGAATTGTCTTAACATTTGGAACAGGTGTTGGTGGATGTTTTATTATCAATGGTGATATTTATAAAGGAACACATTTACTTTCTGGAGAAGTATCGATGTTAATATGTAAAGATTTAAAAACATATGGTCATGATGCAGTGTTTGGAAATATAGCAGGTATTCCTGGATTTGTGAAACGCGTTTGTGATATGAAAGGTATTGAACCAAGTGATGGGAAAACAGTTTTTGAATGGATTGAACAAGGTGATCAAAAAGCTGTCGAAATGTTTGAGAAGTACTGTTATGATGTCGTTATTCAATTAATGAATTTACAATTAATCATTGATCCACAGCGTGTCTGTTTAGGTGGTGGTGTGTCTGAAAATCCTATCTTTGTTAGTGGGATTCAAAGAGCTTTGCAAAATTTCTATGATTCATTACCATATCCAATTCCTCCTTTAGAAATAATCTCTTGTGCTCATCATAATGACGCTAATCTCATTGGTGCTTATTATCATTTTCAAAAACAACACTCAAAAGCAAGAAGCTGAGCAAAAGAGTTCTTACTTGAGGGTATAGCATAAATAAATGAAAAGAAGGAGTCAAATTCCTATGTGTTTAGAAATTTTATTTCTTCTTTCATTTTTAAAACTTTAAACATTTCCACCTTATTGAGCAAGAATCAGCGAAAGTATCTTGCTTTTTCTTTTGATGAAAAATGACATATATATGTACAAATCTTTATGATATAATGGAAATAAGTGGGAGGAATGACAATGCGCTTAGAAGAGTTAATTAATAAAAATTATAATCGCTTAAATGAGAATGATCTCTATATCTGGCAATACATTAGTGCTCATCGTAAAGAATGTGAAAAATTATCCATTGATGACTTAGCTAATCATTGTCATGTTTCTAGAACAACAATCTTACGTTTTTCACAAAGACTTGGGTTAAAAGGATATACTGAGCTTAAGGTTTATCTACGTATTGATAATCAAACATATCAGCATAAGCAGACAGGGCTAGAATTGGTTTATCAGACATATCACAATTTTATGGATAAAATTAAAGAGAAAGATATCACCCATGTTATTGAAATTATTGATCAGGCAGAAAATGCATATGTTTATGGAAGTGGGAGTATTCAAAATAATGTTGCTGCAGAAATTAAGAGATCATTTTTAGAAGTTGGAAAACTCTTTTTTACAATTCGTTCTATGAATGAGACTTATGCATTTGAAGAAATGATGACAAGCCGTGATATGATTATCATGGTTTCATATTCTGGAGAAAACAAACAAATTATAGAATTTGCTAAAAAACTCAAAGCAAAAAGTGTTCCTATTATTGCGATTACTGCAACTCAAGATAATACATTATCACATATTGCAAATGAATCATTTTATGTTGAAGTTCCTAATTTATTAAATCCTTTAGGACCAAGACATGAAGGTTTAGTTAATTATTTTATTTTAATAGATTTTATACTTGTAAAGTATTTAGATTATCATGAAAGGAAGATGACAAGTGATGTTAGATGAGATGGTAAATAGTCATTATGATCAATTGAACGAAAATGACTTATATATTTGGCAATATATTTATCATCATAAAAGTGATTGCCAAAAAATGTCTATTCAAGAACTTGCTCGAACATGTAATGTTTCTCATACAAGTATTATTCGTTTCTGTAAAAAGATAGGTTTAGATGGATATAGTGAATTAAAGATTCATTTGAAATGGAGTATGAAAAAACAATTTGATTTTGATAGTCAAATTATGCATAAAGTTGCTGATGAATTAAAAGAAACACTGGATATTATGGAGAATAAGGATTTGGATCAAGTTCTTAAACTGATTGATGAAGCACGACGTATTTATATTTATAGTACGGGTGAAGTGCAATTTCATGCTGCCCAGGAATTTAATCGTGAATTTGCTTATCGTCATAAAATTATGCATGTTATTGAAGGAAGAAGTGAACTTGATACAGTACTAAATAATGCTTCAAAAGATGACTTGTTTATTTTAATTTCTTTATCAGGAGATAATGAAACAATTGTCACCTTGTCAAAAGTATTAGAAAAAATGCATATCTCAACTATTGGAATTGCAATGGACAATCAAAATCTTTTATCTTTGCATGTAGATGAATTTATTGGATTTAAGACAAGTTATTTTCATACTGGATTTCAAGATAAAAGCTATTGTTGTACTGGGCACTTTTTCTTGATTGTGAATATGTTATTTTTACGATATTTAGAGTATTGTTCTCTTAAGGGGGAATAAGACTATTAATTTGCCAAAAGGAGTATAGTCGAGGATATAAATATTTGTTATAATAAGAATATGTTAAGGAGGAATATATAATGAAAGAAGCCGTAAAAACAGATAAAGCACCAGGTGCTATTGGACCATATAGTCAAGGTATTGATATGGGAAATATGATTTTCTTTTCTGGGCAAATCCCTTTAAATCCAACAACTGGAGAAATGCCTGTAGGAATTGAAGCACAAACAAGACAATCATTGGATAATGTCAAAGGATTATTAGAAAGTCAAGGTTTGGATTTTTCTAATGTTGTGAAAACAACTGTTTTCTTAGATAATATGGATGATTTTGTAACTGTAAATGGAATTTATGCTGAATATTTTGTGGAACCATATCCTGCAAGAAGTGCTGTAGAGGTTGCTAAACTTCCAAAAGGAGCTCTTATTGAAGTTGAAGTTATCGCAGTTAAGTCATAGAATTGCTATTTTAATAGAAAATTATAATGGATATATCCGCATATATTATGCTGATGGGCATTATGAAATTATTCTGAAAAGTTCTCGCGATTTAGAACGAATGAGTCGTAAGAATCATAAATATAAAAATCCAATTGTATTTGAATCTTCTTTGTTGTTTCCAACACATAATCAAAAAGATTATCAATGCAAATGGATTAATTTAGATTATTTAGCAGAAAAAGATATTTCATATATTCATTTATTAGAAGAAAAAGGACTTAAAACAAAGTCCCAAGAAATGTTTCAAAAACATAAACAAGATTATTTTTTACTATAAAATATATTTAAAAAAGTTACAACATTATTTATTGCATGTATGAGGGGTTAAAATGAACTCCTTTTCTTTATAACTAAAAAGATGACCTTAAAGTCATCTTTCTTAAAGAACAATGAGTGCAAATAACCCCATGACAAAACAGTAAATAGAAAAATAATTCATTTTACGTTTGTTTAAGAATGAGAATAATAATTGTAATGCTAGGTATGTGACAATACCACTTACAATAAAAGCAATCAAATAAGGTAACCATAGAGTTGCTAGTGTTGGACTGGCTACAAAATCCTTGATCTTTAGAATAATTGCCCCTAAACTGACAGGCATAAACATAAAGAAAGAAAAGTCTCTTGCTGTTTTTTGTTCCAAGCCTCCAAGCATTCCACCAGTAATGGTAGATCCACTCCTTGAAATACCAGGAAGTAAAGCAATCAGTTGGAAACAACCCATACGTAATGCATCCCATAGGTTCAATTTCTTTTTTGTGCGTTTTCCTTTATAACCATATTTATGAATAAGCATTAAGAAAACAGCAGTAATTAATAAGGTTCCACCAACCAGTTTTACATTAGAAAAAGCAGTTTCAATATAATCATTAAACAATACACCACCAATAGCAGCGGGAATTGTTGCAACAATCAACAGCATGCAATATCTAAAATCTGGAAGCAGTTCATCACGTTTTTCTGCTTTGAACATATAACCAAAAAAAGACATAAATAATCTAGCTATATCTTTTCGATAATAGAACATAATAGCTAATAGAGAACCAGTATTGACAAGCACCTCAAAAGTGATATCAGTGGTAGGAAAATTCCATCCAAAATGTTCAAAGATATTTTTAAAAATAACCAAATGTCCACTGCTTGAGATAGGAATTGGTTCACTAAACCCTTGAATAGCTCCTAAAATAGCATAAACAATTATATTTTGTAAGACTTCCATATTGATTCCCCCTTATTCCTATCTATAGTATATATAGAAAATAAACATCTAACCATAATTGATTCTTACATTTTTAAGTTAATGACTTTCAAAATTGTAAGTTATTTCCTATTTTTATCATATACATATATTATATATGAATTTATTAAAAAAATATAGAAAGAATTATAATAACGCATTTTTAAGGAATACTAGAATAAAATGAAATATAGGGGGTTGTTTATGTTTTTAGTGAATATGGTGTATGACGATGAAGAACTGTTAGAACCCTATGAGTGGCAGGATGATGACTGTTATGAAGAATTCCACTATTTGCCGATTTATCGTGTGAGTCAAGAACAATTACATGATTTTATTTATTGTCAAATGGTTTTAGAAGGAATAGAAGATAGTATTTTTGTTGTAGGTGATGGTCAATATAGTGTAGTCATAGAGACAAGGGATCAAAATATTCGTCGAAGAGGAACAGTTCTATTATCACAAAGAACAATTATTAATGAAATTATTAAGACAGTGGGTTATACTCATTTTGAATATCGTATTCTTGAAGAAGCATACGAAAAGGAATTTGGATTAACAAGGCAAGAAAGAATGAGAAAGATTTGTATTGAAGAGGTAATTGATGAAATCTTTGTTGTTCACTATGAACTGTTTTTAGAATTATGTGAACAATTAAATATCCATGAAGAAGGTCCAAGTGAACAATATTTAGCTTTAAAGCATAAGATTGAAAAAGGATATTCTTCTTTACATGAATTATTGTATCGTGAATTGATACAAAAGCGTTAAATGTGAAAAGAATTGGACATATTGCTAAAGAGATTTGCTAGGCAATTATGTCTTTTTTCTTTATAATATAGATATGTTGGAGGTTAATTATGTTAGGTGAGAAATTAATGCGATTAAGAAAAAAACATGGATATAGTCAACAAGAGGTAGCTGATTTGATTTCAGTGACAAGACAGACTATTTCTAATTGGGAAAGTGATCAAGGAATTCCAACTTTAGATAAAGCGAGAATGCTTGCTAATCTCTATAATGTGAGTTTAGATGATTTAACTGAGAATGATGTAGAGGTTATTATTAAGGAGAAAGCAAAGAAAGATCTGCATGCTTTGTTTTCTTTGGTTGGACAAACATGTATATTAGAATGTAGTGATGGTTCGTTATTGTTTGATACAACAACGACTCCTAAGGCTAAAATTATTGATATGAATGAGGATTGGATTAAAATTCAATATCAAAGAAAGAGTGCAGGTTCATTGTTTAAAAAGGAAACTGTGACAAAACTAGTTGATTTGGCAACAGTGAATGGTTTTGAAGTTGTGGAGGAAAAGATATGATAGAGATTTTATTGATTATTATTCTTTTGGTTTGTTTAAACATTTTACGTGTTGTGAAAGCACCCACAACGACAAAAAAGGATGTGAAAGAAGTCATTTTAATACAAGAACGCTTGAAGGATTTTGTTCATCAAAGATGTGAAATAGTTTTACAAGAGCCATCATGGATGATTGATATTGCTTATAGTACAATAGGGGTTATTCAAGATTATGATGATGAATGGCTGATGATTGTCATTCAAAAATCTAAAAAGGAAATAAAGAAAGTCATAAGAATATCACAAATTAAAGATATCAAAGAAATTAAAGAGAAATAGCTATAGTATTGCTGTTTCTCTTTTTGATTGTTATAATAGAAAAAAGGAGTTGATTATATGGGTATATGGATGTTATTGCACTAAGCAAGGCTTAAGTGTAATAAGTCTTGCTAATCATAACAGTTAAAGAAAAGATTAGGAGGACAATGATGTCATATTTTAAATATCAATCAAAAAATATTTTTTATCAGGTTATAGGGGAAGGAGAACCATTATTATTCCTTCATGGAGATACAGCATCATCAAAGATGTTTGAGATGATTTTACCTTTATATCAAGATTGTTTTCAATGCATTTTGATAGATTTTTTAGGGAATGGACAATCAGATAGAGTGAAAGAATTCCCAATTCAATTATGGGAAGATCAAGCTTTGCAGACAATTGCTCTATTGGAACATTTATCTTATGATAGAGTTCATCTTTTAGGAACAAGTGGAGGGGCATATGTTGCACTTCATGTTGTTATGAAAAAACCAGAACTTATTGGAAAGGTGATTGCTGATAGTTTTGATGGAAGAACTTTAAGAGAAGGTTTTGCTGATGATTTGCTGGCTGAAAGGAATTTCTCTATAAAAGATGCAGATGCTAAACTTTTTTATGAATGGTGTCAGGGTGAAGATTGGTTGTCGGTTGTGGAGGCGAATACAAGATCACTTGTTTCATTAGCACAATCACAAGAACCGCTTTTTCATGATTCATTTGAGAGTATAAAAAATCCACTTTTACTGATTGGGAGTCTTAATGATGAAATGCTAGGACAAAATCTCAAAGATGAATTTGATGATATCCTCAAAGATGTTATGCATGGGAGTTCATATTTGTTTAAAGATGGTCAACATCCAACTGTTCTTAGTCGTGCTGAAGAGGTTGCACAAATTGTGAAAGACTTTATATGATAAGAAAGAGTAGGTGAGAGTATGGCGAAGATTCCTCATATCATAACAAGCTTAAGAATTTTATTATCAGGCATGTTGTTAGGAATTGAACCTTTCTCACCATTCTTTTTACTTATTTATTTTTTGTGTGGATTAAGTGATATTTGTGATGGTTATCTAGCAAGGCGATTACATGTTGCAAGTGATTTTGGAACATTGCTGGATAGTCTTGCAGACCTATTTTTTATATGTATATCAATGTTTATTTTTGTTCCACTTTTCAAGTGGCAAGAATGGATGATAGATATTCTTGTTATGATATCGATAGGTCGGATGATAACAATTGTAATTGGTTTTTATCGATATCGACAATTTGTTTTTCATCATACTGTTCTTAATAAAATAACAGGGTTATATTTATGGAGTTTTCCAATACTATGTTTATGTCTTGGATTAAATGTTTATATGATTATTGCAAGTGTTTTAGCAACGTTATCAATGATTGAGGATATGATTATGATGATGAAATGTAAAACATTGATAAGAGATAGAAAAGGTTTATGGGAACGAGAAAAGTAAATCATGGATATAGGATATAAAAAGAGGAATCGTTTTTTACGATTCCTTATTTCTTCTTGATAGTAATTCCTATTTTTCTTTCTACTTTTGCAAGTTTTTTTCTTGCAATAGGTCTTGCTTTGTTGGCTCCAGCTTCTAGAACATCATCCAAATAGCTTCCTGTTGTAATTTCTTTATAACGTGCTTGAATTTTCTCAAGTTCTGCTCCTACAATCTCAGCTAAATCAGTTTTAAATTCACCATATCCTTTACCATCATATTGTTTTTCAATATCATCAATTGAACGTTCAGATATAATTGAGTAAATCTCTAGCAAGTTAGAAATACCAGGTTTGTTTTCAGGATCATAATGGATATACCCATCACTATCTGTAACAGCTGATTTAATTTTCTTTTTTGAAACATTTATATCATCTAGAATATAAATTGTACCTTTACCAGCTTCATCCGATTTAGACATTTTCTTTGTTGGATTTTGTAAATCCATTATTCTTCCACCAACTTTTGCAATTAATGGCTCTGGAAGTTTAAAAGTTTCACTATAACGTGAATTGAATTTCTCAGCAACATCTCTACATAGTTCTACGTGTTGTTTTTGATCTTCCCCAACTGGCACATAATCAGGGTCATACATCAGGATATCTGCATTCATAAGTGAAGGATAATTGAAAATACCTGCACCAATAACTTCGTTTTTAGATGCTTTATCCTTATATTGTGTCATCCGAGATAATTCTCCCATAGATACCATGCATCCTAAATACCAACCAAGTTGTGCATGTTCTAAAACATCTGATTGCAAAAAGAGAGTCACTTTTTCTGGATCTAACCCTGCTGCAATATAAAGAGCAATCAAATCTTTTGTATTTTGTCTGAGTTCCTTTGGTTCTTGATAAATTGTCATAGAGTGTAAATTTGCAATAAAGATAAACATCTCATACTCGTCTTGATAAGAAACAAATGGTTTTATAGCACCAATATAATTTCCTAAAGTCACACGACCTGTTGGTTTAATTCCACTTAACATTCTTTTCATTATTTAGTTCCTCCTTAACATAAAAAAACAT
Source organism: Coprobacillus sp. (assembly GCF_984815275.1). Lineage (NCBI taxonomy): Bacteria > Bacillati > Bacillota > Erysipelotrichia > Erysipelotrichales > Coprobacillaceae > Coprobacillus > Coprobacillus sp. Next base: position 18,482 of record NZ_CFJNYH010000031.1, on the reverse strand, counting down.
CCTTACAAAAAGGACGTTTGAACGCGGTACCACCTTTATTCATATCATTTGATATGCACTTTCATCTTAACGCGATTAACGATAAATGACTGATGCCATCTATAACTCCAGAATCCCAATTCATTTATGTTCATGACTTGTTTGCACCAACCACAAGTTCTCTTTCAACATGTTACATAAATTACTCCATTCCTTCTTTGTCTTTATTGTCATTATAGAAGTCTTTGAATTAAAAATCAAGAGATTATCAAAAAAGAATTTCATAAATAAACAAAATGATGTATAATATGAAATGCAAGGAGTTGATACTATGATTAGAATATATACAGCACCAAGTTGTGCATCATGTCGTAAAGTAAAGGCTTGGTTAAAAGAACACCAAATCCCTTATGTAGAAAAAAACATCTTTTCAACCCTTTTAAGAGAAACAGAATTAAGAGAACTTTTAGAAAGAAGTGAGAATGGTACAGATGATATTATTTCTAAAAGATCTAAAATTATAAAAGAAAATCAAGTTGATTTAGATGATATGTCAGTCAACCAATTGATTCATTTTATTCAAGAGAATCCGTCAATATTGAAACGACCAATCATCATTGATGAAAGACGTTTCCAAGTTGGGTATAATGCCGAAGAAATAAGAGCATTTATTCCACGAGAATTAAGAAGGTTGCAAGAGTGTGACAATAGTGATTTCTGTCCACAATTTACAGATATCAAAACTGAATATTATAAAAATCAACAGGCAGACTGTCCTGAAAGATGCGAATAACTGGGCGGAGTATACTCTGCCTGTTTTTTATTTAGGAAATGAAATGATGAAAGTGTTAATCACTTCCTAATACTTAGGAAATAAAGATATAAGAGTATCAGAAAAAATAATGTTATAATTTGCAAGAAAGAGAGGGATATTGTATGCTCAATAAAAGACAAGAGAGGATTATCTCTATATTTTATGAAAATAAAGAATGGATTACAGGTAAAGAACTTGCTAGACTGCTAGGAGTCTCAGATCGTACAATTCGTTCAGATATTGATGCAATAAATAAAAATTTCCAAGAGGAACTCATTCAATCGAATATTCGTATGGGCTACTTCTTAAATATAGATAAATATAATCAGATATATATTGAAACACCAAAAGATATTCCTCAAACTCCAGCTCAAAGATGTACATATTTAATTCAACAGTTATTAATTCATGAAGAAGGTATTAATCTCACTTTCTTACAAGAAGATATATATGTAAGTGGGTATTCAATTGAAAATGATATCAAGAAAGTACGTAAAACATTGGAAAAATATTCTCATCTGAAATTAGTTCGTTCTAAGAATTATATATATTTAAAGGGCGATGAAATAGAGAAGAGAAAATTATATAAAGAACTGCTATCAAATGAAACACAAGGGAATTTTTTAAACTTAAATAAATTGGCAATGTTTTATAAAGACTTTGATTTAGTTAAAGCAACGGATATTCTTGTAAATGTACTTAAAAATCATCAATATGTTATTAAAGAAACAATGTTTCCAATGTTAATATTACATGTTGGTATAAGTATCGAAAGAATGTTAAACTGTCAGTTTTATACAACAGAAAGAAAAAATCAGGCTTTGTTACAAAGTATTGAATATAAAATTGCAAGTGAGTATTTTGAAAGACTTATGGAATTCATTCCTATTGAGATACATGAAGATGAAATATGTTTATTGGCATTATTATTTTCTAATAAGAGTGGACAATATCAACCTAAACATCTTTTTATTGATGAGAATCATATTGATATAGATGAATTACTACAAAATGTTGTTACACCAATTGAAAAGAAATTGCATGTTCAATTTCATGAAGATGAAGATTTTATGGCAGGATTAAAAATGCATTTACAAGGATTGATTGAGAGATATCAACAAAATATAAATGCTGATAATCTCTTTATTCATGATATTAAAAGGAATTATCCTCTTGTTTTTGAAATGGGGGTATCAGTTGGAAATGCTTTAGAAGAGTGTTTGAATATTCATATTAATGAATCAGAAATGGGTTTCATTGCTTTGCATTTTGGTGCTGCTTATGAACGACTAAATAGAAATAGTAAATTTAAGGTTGTGATGATCATTCCTTATGATCAAAATTTTTCAACATTAGGGCAAAAAAAAGTAGAATCAACTTTTAGTGAGCGATTAGAAATTGTTGAGACATTACCATTGTTTGAAGAGGCAAAAGTTCTTGCTTTAAATCCAGATTTATTAATTACTATGACACCACTTTCACATGAATTAGATATTCTCACTATTCAAGTGAGTATGTTTATTAACAATGAGGACGAATCAATCATCTTCCAAGCTTTGTCTAAATTAGAGAAGAAAAGATTTCAAATAGTCTTTAATCAAAAAATATCACAACTTATCAATCCACAATACTTCTATGTTGATTTAGATAAACGAAGTTCACAAGAAGTTATTGAATATTTATGTGATGAATTGTATAGCGGAGGTGTTGTGAATAAATTCTTTAAAAAAGGTGTTTTAAAAAGAGAAGAAATGTCACCCACATCTTTTGCTTATTCATTTGCTACACCACATTCTTTTGGAGATTATGTCAATACACCTACAGTATCAGTAGCACTGTTAAAGAATCCGATTGATTGGGGTTCATTTAAAGTTAAATTGGTTATCTTATTAGCTATCAATGAAGGTGATCATGAAGTTTTAAAGATGTTTTTTGATTGGTTAAGTCAGGCGATTGGAGAGGCTGGTCATTTTTCTGATTTACTAGAATCTAGAGACTATAATGAGTTTATTTGTAAAATCACAAAGGAGAAAAAATAATGAAAAAACCAAAAATCAATTATGCTGCTTTCCAGAATAAAAAAATGATTCAATCTCAACCAACCACTGTAAATAACTTTAAAAGACTGTTTGCATATATTATTGATTGGTATGCTGCCAGTATGTTGGCTGGTATTCCAGTTGTGCTAATATATTCTATCTTTTTTCAAGACCTAGAAATTACACAAAATATTACAGAACTTCCTTATCCATATAGCATATTAGCAGGAATTATGGCAATTATTATCTATTTGGCTTATTTTATTTTTGTACCTTTAAAAATTTATCCTGGTCAAACTTTTGCTAAAAAGATTATGAACATTCAAGTTGTGAAAGAGGATGATAGTTATGTTGATTTTATAACTCTTTTGAAACGTGAGGCAATTGGTGTCATGATAGTTGAAGGATATATTGCAGCAAGTTCAAGTTATTTTCATCAAATGATTAATATTTTCATAGGGAAAGACTTAAATGATATATATGTTTATGTTTTTGGTATCATAACAGCCCTATCAATGCTTTGGGCTTGTGCTTCACCAAAACGTAAAATGTTCCATGATTATATTGCAGGAACAAAATTATCAATTGTTGTAGAAGATTAAATATTTCCTATATACTAGGAAGATTTTTTAGAAAAATTAGATAAATTTAGTTGCTATAATGGAGATAGATTTTAAAAGGAGGAAAATTTATGTTTAACAAACTAGAAAGCGTATTAATGCCAATTGCTGATAAACTTGGTAAAAATAGAGTATTAATCGCTATCCGTGATGGATTCTTAATCACAACTCCATTATTGATTGTTGGGTCAATCTTCTTGTTAATCGCTAACTTCCCAATACCAGGCTGGGATGAAATGATGGCAAGTGTATTTGGGGAAAACTGGGGAACATGGTTCACAAATGTATCAAGGGCAACTTTTAATATGACTGGGCTACTGACTTGTGTAGGTACTGGTTATGCATTCGCTAGAGAATTAAAAGGTGATAAAATTCAGGGGGCAGTCGTGTCATTGGTTGCTTTTGTTATTCTAACAAACACAAGTATAGCATCTATTCCAGGTGTTAGTTTACTAGAAGGCAGTGATGCTGCTGAAAATGGTATTAATGGTTTAGCATTTAGATATATCGGAGCAGATGGTATCTTTATGGGACTTGTGTGTGCTCTTAGTTCAGTTTTAATCTTTACATGGGTTTATAAAAAGGGTTGGACAATTAAGATGCCTAAAGGTGTACCACCAGCTGTCTGTGATTCATTTGCAGCATTAGTACCAAGTGCATTCGTTATGACAATCTTCTTCTTGGTACGTATTCTATTTGGAATGACTTCATTTGGTACAGCTCATCAATTTGTGTTAGAGATTTTACAAACACCATTGAAAGGTATGGGAGATACTTTAGCAGCAAATGCTATTTACTCATTTGCATGTACTTTCTTATGGTTCTTTGGAATTAATGGACCAGCAGTTGCTAACTCTGTATACTTTATTGGAAATGTTTTAACTATTGAGCAGCAGGTTGCATTTGAAGCAGGACAGGCATTGCCTCATATTTTTACAAATCCTTTCTCTAATTTCTTCTGCAATTTTGGTGGTGGTGGTTCAACTTTATCATTAGTCATTGTTATGTTAGGGTTCTGTAAATCTCAACGTATTAAACAATTAGGAAGATTAAGTATTGTTCCAGGTATTTTTGGAATTAATGAACCAATTATCTTTGGATTACCAGTTGTATTAAATCCAATTATTGCCATTCCATTTATTTTAGTACCAATGATGAACTTAATATTATCTTACTGTGCAACACTTTGGCATATTATACCAAAAACAACTGGAGTTAATTTACCATGGACAACACCAATTGGTTTTTCTGGATGGCTATCAACAGGAGATCCAATTGCAGCATTATGGCAATTCTTGTTATTGGCTTTAGGGTGTGTTGTATATTTCCCATTTATTAAAGCTCTAGATAAACAATATCTCAAAGAAGAATTAGAAGCCGAAGATGATGTTGAAGAAGATATCTCATTTGATGATTTAGATCTTTCGGATTTATAAAAATGAAAGCTATAGTTTGGCTATAGCTTTTTGGTCTTCTGATAATAAATTATGTTATAATGATTAAAAAAGGAGTAAGGTTATATGTAATATGGGTTTTAGATATACGATACCAATGGTGACTCTTCCAATGGGTAGCTGTGTCTATGTTAATATGAGTAAGAAACAATTAAGAATTTTTTCCTAATATTAGGAAAAGAATTTGAAAGATAAAAATAATATTTTAACTATAATAAAGGAGAACAAGGAACTATGAAGAAGATATATTTGTTATGTAGTCAGGGAATGTCCACAAGTATATTGGCAAGTATGATGCAGGATTGTGCCAATAAACACAAATTACCAGTTGAAATTGTGGCTTATCCTCATGGTAAATTACCAAGTGTTATTGAAAAATGGGCACTACCAGATGCTATTCTTCTAGGACCTCAAGTTAAGTATTTGTTAGAAGAAACAAGACAAAGATTCAGTCATTTAAATATTCCTATTATAATGATTTCACAAGAAGATTATGGAATGTTAAACAGTGACAAAGTCTTAAAGAAAGCACTTCTGGCAATGCAGGAAAATAAGGAGAAGAAAAATGAAAGTATTGATGATATTTGATCAAACACAGTCTGGGTTAGGAGGAAAAGAGAGTGCTGATTTAGCATTAGGTGGAAAGATGATGCCAATTGGTTCATGCAATATGTTTGAAAAACAGTTAAAGGATGCTGGTGGTAAGATTGTTGGAACTTTATATTGTGGAAATGGAACATTTATGAAAGACCCAGAAACTGTTTCTAAAAAGTTTGCAGCTATGGCTAAGAAAATTCAGCCAGATGTAGTCATTTGTGGACCATGTTTTAATTATGCTGAATATGGAGTCATGGCAGCAAAAACAGCTTTAACGATTCATGAACATACAGATATACCAGTATTTGCTATGATGTCAAAAGAATGTGAAAAAGCTATTTCTGATTATAAAGATAAAGTCTATATTCTTAAGATGCCTAAAAAAGGTGGGACAGGTTTAAATCAAGCATTAGCAAATATGATTACATTTACAAAAATGTTAGTCAATAAAGAAGATGTAATGGCGTTTGTTAAAGAACATGTTTATTAAAGGCATGTTCTTTTTTTCCGTTTAATAGGAAAGAAACTTACATAAGTTATTGTCTGTTAAGAATTATAATAATAATGAAAGGTAGGTATGTTATGGATACTTTAAAATTAATGGAAGAATTAACACAAGTCATTGGAATTGCTGGAGATGAAAGATATGTCTCTGAATTATTAAAATCATATTTACAACCCTATTGTGATGAACTGATTTATGATCATTTAGGAAGTTTATTTGCAATTAAAAAAAGTCAAAAAGAAAATGCAAAAAAGGTCATGGTATGTGGCCATATGGATGAAGTGGGTTTAATGATTACTGAAGTCACTACAAATGGCCTATTAAAATTTATAAAAATTGGGAGCATTGATAATCAAGTTCTTCTCTCACATCGTGTTCGTGTTTTAAAACAAGATGGACAAGAAGTGCCAGGAACAATTGGTTGTTCATTAAAAGATGTAGAAGTGTGTGATGATAAAAAGATGTTTATTGATGTTGGAGCGACTTCAAAACAAGATGTTGAAGCAATGGGGGTGAGTATTGGTGATAGTGCAGTATTAGATGGTCCTTTTACAGTTTTGAACCAAAATCGTATTCTTTCTAAGGCATGGGATAATCGTTATGGATGTGTTATGGCTGTTGAGGTTTTAGAAGCTTTAAAAGATGTTGAATTGGATTATGATTTATATATAGGTGCCACTGTTCAAGAAGAAGTGGGAATGCGTGGAGCGACAACAGCAACTGGCTTGATTCGTCCAGATATGGGTATTGTTATGGATTGTTCATTTGCAGATGATTATCAGGGAAAAGATAATGAAATTGGTAAACTAGGTGCAGGTATATTGATTCGTTATTATGATAAAGGAATGATGCCTAATCGTGCTCTTTTAAATGAACTTGTAGAAACTTGTCAAAAAAATAATATTCCTTATCAATATTTCTATAATATGGGTCAAACCGATTCGGCATGGATACATAAATTGTTTTCTGGTTGCCCAACACTAAGTGCATGTATTTGTGCAAGAGGTGGTCACACAAGTCAGTCAATGATAGATTTAAGGGACTATATGAATGCGAAAAAGGCAATCATTCATATTCTCACTTCTCTTGATGAGTCAAAAATTCAAATGTTTAAAGAAGAAAATAGATAGAGGTAAATATATGGCTAAAGAACCTTATGGAAATATCAATTTAGATTTAATTAGGGAAATGAGCGAAGCTCATGGCATATCAGGATGTGAAAAAGAAGTTAGTCGAGTTATGAAAAAATATATGGCACCAATATGTGATGAAATTACATATGATCATTTGGGTTCGATTATTGGTCTTAAGAAAGGACATTTGGGTCCAAAGATTATGATTGCAGGTCATATGGACGAAGTTGGTTTTTTGGTTAGAGATATTGATGAGAATGGATTTATACATATGTTGCCAGTTGGAGGCTGGTGGGGTCATGTTTTGCCTGCTCAAACCCTTTATGTGACAACAGCAACTGGAAAGAGATATCATGGAGTTGTAGGGAGCAGTGCTCCACATGGTTTACCAAAGGAAGTCAAAGAAAAGGTTATGAAACCAATTGATTTATTTCTTGATTTAGGTGTGGATAATCGTCAAGAAGTATTAGATTTAGGTATTCAAATAGGTGATATGATAACTCCTGATACACAATTTGAAGTGATGAATAATCCAAATTATTTAATGGGAAAAGCTTGGGATGATCGTTTATGTGCAGCAGCTGCTATTGAAGTTTTAGAACGTATTCAAAATGATGATATTACAGCAGACGTCTATGCTGTAGGAACAGTACAAGAAGAAGTGGGTTTAAGAGGTGCGAGGACAGCCGCCAATTTGATTCATCCTGATATTGCAATTGCATTAGATGTCACAACTGCAATGGATACACCAGCTGATCAAGGAACAATTCAGCTTGGAAAAGGTGTTGTTTTAAGCATTATGGATGCTGGAATTATTGGACATAAAGCATTATTAAAAGAAATGGAAGCAATTTGTCATGATTTAAACTTAGATATCAATTATGATATGATGACAGTAGGTGGTACAGATGCTGATAATATCCATAAAGCGTATGATGGGATCATTTGTATGACATTGAGTATACCAACTCGTTATATGCATTCTCATCGTTTAATTATTCATCGTAAAGATTATGTTCAAACTGTTGAAGCCATTGCAGAATTGTGTCGCAGATTAGATTGGGATAAATATAGAGCGTTGGATCAACAATTTAGATAAATTAAATGTTAAGAGTAAAATAATAATTAAAAAGGAAGTCATAAGACTATTGAACATAATAGTTATATGACTTTTTTGTTTTCATGCAATATTCTTAGTTAAAAATAATAGAATGGAATAAAAATGATAGTTGTTAAAAAGCAATAGTAAGTTCTAAGCAGTAAGAGTTTATCACATTGTTTTTATTGAGCTTATGTGCCAATTTATAAACAGTTTTCTTAAAGCATCTTGAAATCTTTGTATTGCATATGTTGCTCATAGTGTTTCATTAGCATAAATCATTTCAGCAACTTGATAAATGTGTTTTTTATTTCTTCATGTCATTCAAGCAATCTGTTAGCGATCATCTCCTTTAACATTTCTTCCTCTTTTAAAACTAAAATTTCCTTCAGTCTTTCAATAGTCTCAATCTTTAAATAATGTTAAAATCTTTATCAATCTGTCTACCAGATAATTTCTATTGTTTGTAAGTCGCACTGTTTTCAACTATAACTCTTCTTTTGTTTCATGATGATTTATGATCTTATGTGTTGTTAGTTTTAAGCAAGTATAATGAAACTATTTTCTGACACATCCAAATTTTTAATAAAAAAAACTGTCATTAAAGTGAACTTTATTATTTGTATGTTCAAATAATAAACACATGACAGTCTTTTTTATATGAGAAAGGGAGGTTCTCATTTCAATATTTCAAATAAGGTAATATATAGTGATAAGCATTATCAAAGCAGATGGCTTTGACCTCGTTTTCACTGTAACCTCTATCGTATAATTTTTTGACAACATTTTGTGCATTGGCAATACTTTCTAAACCTTCAACCATACAAGGAGCATCATCTATATAATCCATAAAATCAAATCCTAAAGCAATATGTCTAATACCTACTTTGTTTTTAAGATAATCGATGATATTTATGAATTCATCTAGAGTTTGTTTCGTTTCATCTCTTGTAACAAACCAGCGAACTGGAATAGCCCCGATGAGCCCATTTTGAGAATACAAGACTTCTAAACAAGGATCACTTAAATGGCGATAATGATTGAAAAGACCTTTCACATTACTATGAGTTGCAACAATAGGTTTGTTAGAAATTCTGGCAATATCATAAAAGTTCCATTCACAGCAGTGTGAAACATCAATTGCCATATTGATATCATTCATTGCTATAATACATTCTTTACCTAAATCGGTTAAAGGTTTATTTCCAGCTTTTGCTCCGCATGCTAATGCATTATCATCATTCCAACATAAAGCAGCTAGTCTTACATGATGCTGATATAACCATTGAATCTTCCTTGTCACATCACTTTGGATACCGCATAAGCCTTCTAATGCGATAAAACATTGTATATCTTTAGAATTATCATATGAAAAATAAAGACTTTGTTCAATTTGTTGTTCAAGATAAAGAACTTGTGCTTGCATTTCTTTATATGTTTGTTGTCCTGTAAAACAACAAACAAGAGCTGTCATTTTTATTTCTCCAGCTTTCATTTTAGGATAATGATAATTATCTAAACGTTGAGGATCATCATATCGATGCTCATAAATATCAGTTCCAATATCATCATGGAGATTGCAGATTTTCATTTTGTTTCCTCCAATAAATCTAAAAATTGTTGCATTTGTTGTTGAATAGAGGCTAGTGATTGTTGCCAGAAATCTTTCTTTGTTAAATCAATTCCAGCTATTGCAGCAGTTTCTTCAACACTATGTGTTGTTGATGCACGTAGAAGATTTTGATAATTTGTAAAGAATGTTTGATCTGTTTGATACATAGTATAAAGACCTCTTGAAAATAAGGCACCAAATGTATATGGAAAATTATAATAAGCTATATCTGGAATATAATAATGCACTTTTGTAATCCAGCGATAAGGATGGAGGTATTTCTCATCAAGACCTTTACCTAAAGCTTTTTTTAAAGCCTGCAGCATTAATTGATTCAGATCTTCAGCAAATAAAAATCCTTTTTCAATATTCTTAAATACTGATTTTTCAAAAGTATATCTTGCATAAATATCACAAATGACTTGGCATAATGCAGAAAGTTGAATATCTAATATGATTGGTTTGTTATTTTGATCAGCTTTTTGATAGAATGAATTATAAATAATATTTTCATTAAACATTGAAGCTGTTTCAGCAAGTGGCATGCAGTATTTACGATTTAATGGGCGTTGATTTTCAATCATATGACCATGATAAGCATGACCTAATTCATGTGCCACTGTTACAACATCACTTAATGTTGAATTGTAATTAGTCATTAGTCGACTTTGTTTTATCCAAGCTAAATTTTCACAAAAAGCTCCTCCTTGTTTACCTTTAGTACTTGGATAGTCAATCCATTTCTCTGCGAATGCCTGCAATGTCATTTGATATAAAGAATTATCGACTTCTTTAAAGTATTGTAAAATGATATTTTCACATTCTTCAATCGTGAAGGAATAATGACATTCACCAATAGTTGCATAAATATCATACCATGGCATACCATTGTGATGACCTAATTTCTTAGCTTTGGTATAAAGAAACTCTTGAAAAATTGGCAAATACTCTTCAACAGATGACATCATAGCCTCCAATGTTTCTATTTGCATATCACTTTCTTTTAACATTTTATCTAAAGGATCTTTGTAGCCTTCTTGTTTTGATATATATAATTGTTGTTGTTTGATATTGTTAAGAGCAAATGAGAGTGGCTGTTCAATTGTTTTATAACAAGCTAATTCATTTAGAAATGCTTCTTTCCTTGTGCTTTGTTTTGGATGATGGCAGAGATTTTTAATTTGTGTTAATGTCATATCTTTACCTAAACATGTATGATGTGCTGTTGATGTTAAATGATAATACATATCACTCATAGATTTAAGTGTATAAGGATAAAGACTTGAAAGAATTTCTTGTTGTGAATTTTCTAATGTATATTTCTGTTTTTCACTTAATCTATGTAAATAATATTGATAATCTAAAATCATTTCATCATTAGAATCAATTGTGAGAGAACCAAGATGTCTTTGAATGGTTTCTATGAGTTGTATATTTGATGATTGTAATGTTGAGATTTTTTGTAATTCAGATATAGCTTTTTTGTTTTGTGAATCTATTGCTTGTATGAGTTGGGAATAGATTTTTAAACGATATCCATAGTCATATTCTTTTTCTAATAGTTGTAAACCTGTTTTGACTGATAACTCACTAGTACTCATTGTTTGTATATAATTAGACATATCAGAATGTAATTTTTTATATATAGCAAAATCATTTCTATATGAGATATCTTGGTAATCTTTATATAATGCATCTAATGACCATTTATAATTCATAGATATTCCTCCTTTGCAAATATAAGTATAAATCAAAAGATATTTATATTATTGAAATCTTCTTCCTAATCATTAGGAAATAACATAAGTATATTTTTCCTAAGTGCTAGGAAAAACAGTTAAAAGAAGAAATCAGTAAACAAGTGTACAATAAGTATGGATTTGATAAGGGGTGAAAGGAATGGATGAATCAGTAAAGAAATGTTTCTTAATGATTTCAATTGTTGGAGAAGCGAAAGCAAGTTATATGAAGTCGATTAAAGAAGCAAGACATAATGATTTTGAAAAGGCAAAAGAGTTGATTTGTCAAGGTGATGATATGTTTTCACAAATTTATAGTATTCAAAATCAATTGACTCAAGAAGAAGTGAATGGGATTTTAAATGATTATCATCTTTTACTTATTCATGCACAAGATCAAGTCATGTCAGTAGAGCAGGTTAAGGTTTTTGCTCAAGAGATGAATGTTTGTTATCAGAGAATATTTGATCTAGAAAAAAAGATATTATAGGAGGAATAATGAAATGAAAAAAATTTATTTATTTTGTAGTAATGGGATGTCAACAAGTTTGTTGGCACAAAATATGCAAGATGTTGCTAATGCACATAATTTACCATTTGAAGTGAAGGCTTTTCCAATTGGAACATTAGGAGAAATTATTGAATCAAAAAATCCTGATTGCATTTTATTGGGACCTCAAGTAAAATATTTATTACAAGATACAGTTGATCGTTATGGTCAAAACGGAAAACCTATTACAGTCATTGATTCAAGTGATTATGGTTTGATGGATGGTGAAAAAGTATTAAAAACAGCAATTAGAGAAATGAAGAAAGCAAAAAAATAAAACTGGGATATTCTCAGTTTTGTTTGTTAAAGGAGGTTAAAAACATGTGGGGTATTATCGCAACTTGGCGTATGGCTGTAGAAGGTATTAGTGAAGCAAGTGAACTTTTAGAAAATCATGGTGATGCTGGAGCAGCAATTGAAACTGCAATTAGGGCAGTAGAGGATTTTGAATATTATAAGTCAGTAGGTTATGGTGGACTTCCTAATGAAAATATGGAAGTGGAATTAGATGCTGCTTTTATGGATGGAGATACTTTTGATATTGGAGCAGTTGCTGCTATTAAGGACTTTGCTAATCCAGTTTCTATTGCAAAACGATTATCAAAAGAAAAAGTGAATTGTTTATTGGTTGGTGAAGGAGCAGAAAAATTTGCTCATCAAGAAGGTTTTGAAAGAAAGAATATGCTTACAAAACGTGCAAAGATTCATTATAAAAATCGTGTTAAAGAAGTTCAAAATCAAACAATTAAGCCTTATGCAGGACATGATACAGTTGGTATGGTTTGTTTAGATATGAATGGAAAGATGACATCAGCAACATCTACAAGTGGATTATTTATGAAGAAAAAAGGGCGTGTTGGAGATTCTCCAATTGTTGGCTCTGGATTTTATGTAGATTCTCATGTTGGTGGAGCAAGTGCAACAGGATTAGGTGAAGACTTAATGAAGGGGTGTATTTCTTATGAAATTGTTCGTTTAATGAAAGAAGGAATGCATCCCCAAGCAGCTTGTGAAAAAGCAGTTAATGATTTAGAAAAAACATTAATAGAAAGAAGAGGGAGTGCTGGAGATCTTTCATTAATTGCTATGAATAATAAAGGAGAGTGGGGCGTTGCTACCAATATTGAAGGCTTTTCTTTTGCAGTCGCAACAGCTTTACAAAAACCTATTGTTTATTTAACAAAGCGTGTTGATGGGAAATGCCAGCATGAAGAAGCAAGTCAAGAATGGTTAGACAACTATATGAAAACAAGAATGGCTCCCTTAGAAGAAAAATAATATGGAAGAGAAAATTATTAAACAGGTTGAAGATATCTCTTTAGCGATGATTGAAGATATTAAAACAATTGTACGTTATCCAAGTGTAAAGTCTTTAGCTTCAAAGGATGCACCATTTGGGAAAGATATTGCTATAACTTTAGAAGAGACTTTGAAGTTGGCTGAAAGATTAGGGTTTCAAACAAAAAACTTAAATCATTATATTGGCTGGGCTCAGTATGGCGAAGGTGAAGATTATATAGGAGTTATTGGTCATTTAGATGTTGTTGAGGAGGGTGAAGGATGGAAACATCCACCTTTTAGTGGCTATGAAGAAAATGGCATTATATATTCAAGAGGTATTTTAGATAATAAAGGACCAATATTAAGTTGTTTATATGCTTTATATGCGTTAAAATTATTACAGATAGAATTAAAGAAACCAGTTCGTATTATTTTTGGTTGTGACGAAGAATCAGGATTTGAGGATTTAGAATACTATCTTCATTATGAAAAACCACCTGTTATGGGATGGACACCTGATTGTAAATATCCTGTTGTTTATGGCGAACGTGGGAGAGCAGTTATTGAAATTGCAACTGATGAAAAGAATTTGGATGAATTCTTAGCTTTTGTGAATACTTATTTTATGAATGCAAAACCTAATGGTGAAAGATTAGGTGTGGATTACCAAGATGAGGAATTTGGAATGAATGAGATGCGTAATTATCAATTGAAACATGAAAATCATCAAATGATATTTTCAGTGACTTTTTCTTATCCAGCAAGTGTTTCTCTTACAGAGATGATTCAAACCATTCAAAACAAAGCCAAAGATTTTCAAGTGACTTGTGTTCATCATTATCAACCAGTTCGTTTTGATAAAGAATGCCCAATGGTGAAATGTTTACAACAAGCATATGAAAGAATAACCAATGAAGATGGGACTCCTGTGACAACAACAGGCGGAACTTATGCAAAATTAATGCCTCATATTGTTCCCTTTGGACCTAGTTTTCCTGGCCAAAAAGGAATTGGTCATCAACCAAATGAATGGATGAGAGTTGAGGATATTATAACAAATGCAAAAATATACGCTCTTGGTATCTATTATCTTGCAAACATATAGGAGGTCAAGACATGGAAAGAATGATTGAAATTTGTTGTGGTAGTTATGAAGATGCATTAAATGCATATCGTGGCGGAGCATCACGGATTGAACTCAATAGTGGTCTTTATTTAGGTGGTTTAACACCAAGTTTAGGAACTCTTATTTTAACTAAGAAGAATACTGAGTTAAAGGTTATTACAATGTTACGACCAAGAGGTGCTGGATTTCATTATACAGATGATGAATTTGAGGTCATGAAGAATGATGCAGTCTTAATGATGGAACATGGGGCTGATGGCATTGCGTTTGGCTGTTTAGATGAAAATGGTCATGTTAATGTTAAACAGACTCAGCAAATTATTAATATCATTAAAGAATTTGATGGTGAAGTTGTTTTTCATCGTGCTTTTGATTGCGTTAAGGATCCTTATCAAACTATTGAGAAATTAATTGATATGGGAGTTCAACGTATTTTAACAAGTGGTTTAAAACCAAAAGCAATGGAAGGCAAAGAATTGATTAAAGATTTACAAATGAAATATGGTGATCAAATTGAAATCTTGGCAGGAAGTGGAATCAATGCTTGTAATGCATTAGAGTTGATGAATTATACTGGAATTACACAAGTTCATAGTTCTTGTAAAGATTGGGTCAATGATCCTACAACTCAATGTTATGATGTTACTTTTGGATATGCTGATGAGCCTCATGAAATGGATTATGATGTGGTTAGTCAAGAATTAGTGGAGAAGATTGTGAATAGTTTATGATAAGAAATCTAAGAAAAAATAAACGAATAAAATTATTAATTACATTTGTTTGTGTTATTGTTGCTGCTTTTTTACAAGCATATGTTATTCAAGTTTTTATTCAACCAGCTGATCTTCTTTCAAGTGGATTTACTGGTGTTGCTTTATTAATTGAAAAAATTACATCTACATATTTAGGGTTCTCTTTTTCAACTTCTTTAGGAATGATTTTGTTAAATGTCCCAGTAGCAATGATTTGTTATAAAAGTATTAGCCCAAAATTTACATTCTTTTCTTTATTAGAAGTATTCTTAGCGAGTTTCTTTTTAAGAGTTATTCATTTTTCTCCCATCTTTGATGATGTTTTGCTAAATATTGCTTTTGGTGGTTTTGCATATGGTTTATTGACAGTCGTTGCTTTAAGAGGAAATGCTTCAACTGGAGGAACTGATTTTATTGCTTTGTATGTTTCTAATAAGAAAGGAAAAGCAATTTGGGAATATGTTTTCTTATTTAATACAGTTATTTTAATTATTTTTGGTTTTATGTTTGGATGGGAACATGCGGGATATTCAATTCTTTTTCAGTTTATTTCTACACGTACAATTGATTCATTCTATCATCGTTATGAACGTGTTACTTTACAAGTCACAACAACGCATGCTCAAAAAGTTATTAATGCTTATGTACAACAGTATCGTCATGGTATTTCATGTGTTGATGCAATGGGGGGATATAGTCAAAAACCAATGAATCTTTTACATACAGTAGTATCTAGTTATGAAGTTCAGGATATTATTGATCTGATGCGAGAAGTTGATCCTAAAGTCATTGTTAATGTTTTAAAAACAGAGAATTTCTTTGGAGGTTTTTACCAAGCGCCTATAGATTAAAAAAGTTGAAGTCTTAAAGCTTCAACTTTTCTAATTGCATATAAACTCTTTGTATTTTACTAGGACAGTTTGATGTGTATTCGATTCCAAATGGTTTAATGATATCTAAAAACTTTGCATAACCTTCTCTTTGATCATGAACTTCAAATTCTAATTCATAGTCAATTTGCTGTAGATATGTGTTTTCATCTAATGATAACATCCCTTCTTTTAATTCGATATCATAGCGATGGGTTGTCAGTGAAAATTGTTGTTGTAATGTAGATGGATCTATGCCTTCTTTTCTTAAAATATTTATTACTTCATTATCAAGATAGTGTTGATTGAAAAAAGCATCTTTTTCTTTTTCAGATAATTTAATATTGCTTTCTAAGTGATGTCTATCAAGAGGTCTTTTGAGAGTCATTTCATAGTTATTATTTTTTTCTCTAATTCTTAACATATATTTCTTTTGTTTTAAGAGCGGATGTGTAAAATAATAGTTTGTTTGGATATACTCATGGTAATGAGGATAATGATTAAGCAATGTTTGAAATGTTTTTTGATCAAGTAACACTTTGTATTCTATTTCTATATGTTCTTTCATATTTATCACCAGACTCATTGTATCTTTTATTGATTAAAATTTCAATTAATATATAATAAAGAAAAGTGGGTGATTATTATGCATAAATATGCAATTATAAATAAACAGGATATATTATCTGAAAATTTAGCAGAGTCTTTAAAAAGCCATTTAAATGAATTTATGAGTTATGATGAAAAAAATCCTGAACTTGTGATTACAGTTGGAGGTGATGGAACAGTGTTGCACAGTGTCCATCAATATCGACATCAACTTGATACAGTTGCATTTGTAGGTATTCATACTGGAACATTAGGATTTTTAACAGATTATCAAAAAGAAGAGTATTTAGATTTAATAGCTGATATAAAAATGGGTGATTATCATATTTATAATCGTCATCTTTTAGATGTAATGACAAATAAAGATACTTATATTGCATTAAATGAATTGCGATTAGAGAATAATATGCGTTCTCAAGTTCTTGATGTATATATCAATGATGAGTTTTTAGAAACCTTTAGAGGAAATGGTTTATGTGTTTCAACAGCTTCTGGATCAACTGCATATAATAAATCTTTAGGTGGGGCTGTTGTCTGTTCTGGTGCTGGGATTATGCAGTTAAGTGAAATTGCTGGAATTCATCATAATGCTTATCGTTCTCTTGGTTCATCATTAATTCTGGATAAAAATGATACAATTCATTTTGAATCTCAGAATTTCCAAAATGCTGTATTAGGTATTGATCATCTTGTTTTTGACTTAAGAGATGTTGAGTATGTAGATGTGAAGATTGCTGCACAATACGCAAGATTTGCACAATTTAAACGTGTAAGTCTGATGGAAAGATTAAAAAGGGCTTTCTTAGATGTATAAAAGAGAGTTGATAGTGACTAAGGAAAATCATCAATTACGTATTGATGATTTTGCATATCAGCATCATATAAGTAGAAAAGCTTTGAAGGTTATTAAACAATGTGGAGATATTCTTGTAAACGGGGAACATCAAACTGTACGATATGTATTAAATGAAGGTGATTATGTTGTCTTCATATATCCACCAGAAGATAATCAGATTATTCCAGAGAATGTACCTTTATATATTGTTTATGAAGATGATTTTTTATTGATCGTTGATAAACCAAAAGGGATGGCATGTTTTCCAACCCGATCACATCCTTGTCAAACTTTAGCCAATGCACTAAGTTATTATTACCATTCAATTGAATTAGATTCTACTGTTCATTTTGTGAATCGTTTAGATAAAGATACTGCTGGATTGATGATGATTGCTAAATATCGAGAAATTCATGATATGATGTGTCAAAATATTCAGCATATTTATCGCCGTTATCAGGCACATGTTGAGGGTCAGGTTGAACAGGGTGTCATTGATTTACCTATTCATAAAGATGGTCAAAATATGCGTAGAATTATTGATGAAAATGGGAAAGATTCACGGACTTATTATCGTTGTTTAGAATATTCTGATGGGATTTCAAGAGTAGAATGTATTTTAGAGACAGGGCGTACTCATCAGATTAGAGTACATATGGCTGCTATTGGTCATCCCTTAATTGGAGATCTTTTATATGGTGGAAAACCTGGGACTTTTGATTTAGAAAGTATAATGATTGCTTTTGTGCATCCCATAACAAAACAAATAAAGGTTATAAAGAAAATGAGATTATCTTGTAAATAGAGAATCTCATTTTTCTCAAAATCAAAAGTTATTCACATATTTCATTTCTTTGAAGAAAATTCAA